>CAZKTI010000023.1:0-10283 GCA_964555725.1 uncultured Gammaproteobacteria bacterium
ATAGAAGGAAATAAGTTGTTTAAGGAGAACAAGGATAAAAAATAATGGCGATACCACAGGAAGAACAGTTAAATCCGAATAGAGTAAAAAGATTACATGGGATATACAGTACGTTAAAATCCAAGGGCGATGATGAAGGCTTGGCGGAATTTACGGAGTATATGAAATCTAAGGATTCTATCATTGGTTTTGATAATGAGGGTGGCCCTATATTTGAAGCCAAGAAGGGTGGTGCCATCAAGATGCAAGCGGGTGGTACTACTTCTACTAGTTTATTAGGATTTGGGGAACATCATGAACCTACTATGGAACAAACAACGGAACAGGCAGGCCTTGCTACAACTGCGGCAGGACAGCCAATTGCTCCTGCACTTCCACCGGGAACAGCCATACAGGGAACACCAAAAACAATTCAAACAAATGAACTTCTAACACAACCAACTGATTTAGCGACTTCCACGACAGCCGCTTCAACAGCACCTACAACTAGTTTGGATGTTGCTGTTCCCTCATCACAGGCAGCTAGTACTTATTCAGCTTATGTGGCTTCCAATACTCCTCAAGCTAATGCGGCAGTGGGAACCCTGTCATCCCAATCTCAAGTAGGAAACATACAAGGTTCCGTGTCACAACAGGCAGTTGCGACACCCGCAACGGCAACACTTGACCAGAAGGCTTCAGTTAAGTATCAATTAGAACAACTATATAATTCCATGACTTCGGGTACATCGTTACCTGCTTGGGCATCCCCCGCCGTACAAAAGGTGACGGCTATAATGGCTCAACGTGGTCTGGGTGCTTCCAGCATGGCGGCATCGGCTATCACGCAGGCTATTATGGAATCAGGCGTTCCCATCGCCGTAGAAGAGTCCAAGCGTTATCAGCAAATTCAATTACAAAATCTCAATAATGAACAGCAGGCTGCTTTGCAGAACGCCATGACTTATGCGGCAATGGACAAGTCCAACTTGGATGCCCGCATGACAACGGCGGTAAACAATGCACGGACGTTCTTACAGATGGATACGCAAAATTTAAGTAACAAACAAAAGGTTGTTGAAGTAAATCAGCAGGCATTGGTACAAAAAATGCTTACTGACACGGCGGCGCAGAATGCATCACTGCAATTTAACGCTAAGTCTGCAAATGAAGTTAATGAATTTTATGAAGAACTCGGCTCTCAAATATCCAATTCAAATAAAAATAGGACAGCCGCCACTGAACAATTTAATTCTGACCAGAAGAACGCCTTGACACGATATTACGCTTCAGTTAATGATTCACGAGAAAAATTTAATAAGAACATGTCTATGCAAATAGACCAAGGAAATGCGGTTTGGAGGCGGGAAGTTAATACGGCTAATACCGCCTTGCAAAATGAAGACAATAGAATTAATGCGGCGAATTTATTGAACCTGACAACTACCGCACAGAATAACTTATGGCAACGGTACAGGGATGAGGCTGCTTGGTACTTAACCAGTACTGAATCAGCTAAACAGCGTGCCCACGAAGTGGCGATGTTTTCACAACAAGCTGATTTTAAAGTTGACCAGTATGAAAAGGAACAGAAAGATGTCCTAATGACAGAATTAGGCTTGGCTGTTCTAAACAAAATATTTGGATAGGAGATTATTAGATGAGTTGGTTAAGTGATACAATATCAAGTTGGATACCAAATGAATTAAAGAATAATGACGTATTAAAAACGGTGGCGTTGGGAGCAGCAGCATACTATGGGTACAATTCGTTGAAAGGAACTGATTTAGGAAATACATTAGCTACCATAGGAAGCACGGCAAAGTCACAGGCTGTGACAGCCAAGGGATTTTTGTTTGGGAAGCCCTCTAGTGTCATTGGAACTTCAGGTCAAGTTGTAGTTAAATCAAAACCCACAAAAGGCCTGTTCGGAAGCTATGGATTCAAGGATTTTGGAAAGGGTGTTCTAGGAAATATAGAAAGCAGGGCAATGGATAGATTAACTCAAAAAGGAACTCAAGCGGAAAAGTTACAAGCTAGTAGTGCTCAGATTGACCCTCGTGTGGGTATTAGCTCCACGGGTGCACGCTATACACCGGGTAAAACCACGGTAGCGGGAGCTACTGATATTAGAATACAGACAGCCCTAGCACAATTGGTGGGAAGCAAGAACTTAGCACAGATTCTAGCGGGAGAAATACCGGCTAACTTTGTTGAACCAACGGGTGCTTCGGGTTCTACAATTAAAATAGGTTCAAGCAAACTATCAGATTTGGAGATTACATAAATGGCGATTAGAAACAGTCAAGGCGACCTAGACAAGTTAGACCCTTTTAACGCTCCCGTTCCGGGATTTGCGTTAACGCAACCGAAAGGAAAATTTGCTTGGGATAAGCCATCCCGATTTTCTAATCCCGATGAAGCAATAGGATACGTACTGGATAAACTTGAACAACCTAAGACAGAAGAACGATTTGCCCGTCTCATGCTTTCAGGTGCAAGTGTGGAATCCATTGTTAACACCATATCTTTTGCAGGATTCAGTGAAGGAAGCTGGACACCGGACGTAGCGGAAATTATCAAACCGGCTGTAGCGGTCTATCTCATAAAGATAGCGTTGGACAAAGGTATTCCCGTTAAGACATTTGACAGGGAAAATCCAGAAGAACTAAACAATGAAATGTCTGATGTTGAAATGATGAAAGTTATGCAAGAGGGAAATCCCAAGGCATATCAAGCAATTAAGGAACAGATGTTACATCGTGGTATAGAACAACCGGAACCAGAAACACCGGAAGGATTCATAGGTATGGAGCCGGAGCCAACAGAAGTAATAGAAGAAGAAGAAGGAGAGATAGCATAACATGGGAATGGCAGTATCATTTTTTACGGGACTAATTGGAGGCTACAACAGAAGAAAGGCCGAGGAACGTGCCAGTGACTTTGAAATAGAAAAGCTTGAAACGGCAGGAGCAATTGAACGAGGAACACGAGAATCCGTAGCAGGTATTACCGGGCAATTCACATTAGATAAGCAGGAAATGGCGGATATAGCGTCAGGTAAAAGAACAGAAGCGGAAATAATAGCTGCGAAACAAAAGCAGATATTAATAGGCAGACAAAAGTTATATCAAACAAGAGTGCAGGAATCTTTAGAAAAAGAACAAATACTGGAAAAACAGACTGCAGCAGATATAGCGGCAGGTGAAAGAAAAGAATTAGAATTAGAAGCTGCGAAAGAAAAGCAGATACTGATAGGTAGACAAAAGTTGTATCAAACAAGAGTACAGGAAGCTGCAGAAGCAGAATCGGCTCTAGATGTGCAGGAATCAAGAAACATAGCCGCAGACGAAAGAAATAAACGAGACAATAAAGTTAAGCTAGAAGACAAATTTATAGGTGAGTTCTTTGATTTTCATGAAGGGAATACAATTTACGGTGCCACTCCATTTGATTCCGTTCCTGATTTTGGTGACCCTAATTGGTTGGATAAGTTTTTAGAAGCAACTGAAGGTGAAAAAAAAGATAAGGATTTTATCAAGGTAAAAAACTATGATGATAAGAACCCCGGTGGATTTTTATTTGACATACTGGGACAGTATAATTTAAATCCACAAAAGTTCATTAATTTAAAAGAAAATGATAACAATGCTTATATTAGCATGGTTAATGACTGGGGCAAGGCCCTCTATAAAGCATATCAAGATGATAAATTGCAAGATACGGCGGGAACTGTTGTATCCCTTCCGGCTTTTGATAGAATATTTGAACCTTTAATAGCGGCATTTCCAGAATTTAATGATGCATATTTACAGGTAACAGGCCAAGCAAGGGCTGATGCTGCCAATATGTATAATGAAAAGAACCAAGGTTTGGACAATCAAGCAACGAATGTTGTGGAAGAAAATGTTGAAGTTCCTTTGGAAGACGGGGATACGGCAATGACAAAAACTTTTACAGCCTACAAGTTTGATGCAACTGATTTTGGTTTTCCCGATAACACTGACGCAAGCCAACAGCAAATACAGAAAGCACTTACTCTTATATCGGAAAATGACCCCCAAAAACGCACGGAAACAGAACTTCAAAATGAATTTTATAAGGGTATTAAAGGACAGGGGGGTACTAATTTTCATCCTGCCATGATTAAGGCCGTTTTATTGGCGGAACCTTATATGGATAAAAATACATTGTCTCCTTTACCGCAAGCATCGGAAGCTTTGGAAAAATATTTTGAAAGTAATAACTTTTATAGGGGTAATATAGGTGCACAGTATGAATTATTTAAACTAGTTACGGGAGATAATAAAAATCACCCATCAGCTTTGGGAATGAGAACTACCTTAGTAGAAAGGCCGGATAAAACGGTAGTGACAGAAGCTAAAACTAGATTTAATGCAGCCCGTGAAGCAGACAGGCTTACGAATATGTATTTGGAATTACTGTCCTTTCAGGAAGGAAGAGGCGACCCTACTGTTCCCGTTGTACGAAACTTACTACAGAAGTTTGAAGGTATTAAGGATACATTCACACAAACTTTAGGTCTTTTAACCACTATGTCCCAACGGGAAGGTGGACAATTTGCATTAGGTTTACGAAATGAATTGGAAGGGCTATATGGTGAAGATGGTGCGGGTTTATGGAAAATGGATGAAAAAAATCCAAACATTATGTCCGCCGGTTCTGTTAGTGCAATGCTTGATTTTGTTGAAGTAGCTTTAGCTTATCAAACTTCCATGGCGTTTCAAGGCGGTTCAGGGGGTAGAACAGTTTCCAATGAGGATTACAAGCTTGTTTTAAGGGCTATCAGAGGATACGGAATATCGTCTCCAGACCATCAGCGAGCACGAATGGTGCAACTACAAGGATTTTTAGAAGCACCTATGGTTATTTCAAGAGCTATCGTACAAGATGGAATAAAGGGAGTGATAGCGGCTGAAAAATTCGGTGATTTCTACTACGACAGTAAGAACATTCAACTGGGATTTGGTGATAAATCAATGCGAGCAGAAAGTGTTTCATCAAATATACAGGCTTTTGAACAAGAATTAAATATGAACCCTAGGGATGGCGTAACAAATAATTTTTATTTAGACCCTAGTGTTAACTGGAAAAAGGAAAAAAGAAGTAGAATACAAGTTGTCGTACTGGGAGACAAAAAGTATGCCGGATTCATTGTATGGAATAAATCAACGGGTAATCCTGACAGGTTTGTGGCTATACCTAAAACCAACCCCTACTTGAATATGCCGAATATGCTGTTTAATAAAGACAAGGCCTATCCACCGGAAATGGCTGAAGGAATTATTAATCAGTTAAGTGATGAAATGCCTTCACCAGAAGAATTAAGGGAATTATTTGATACTTATAGGATGGATAATAATTACAAGCCGCAGTATCAAGCACCAAAAGAAAAGAGTATATTTAGTAAATTACCATTTGTTGATTAGGAATATAATTAAATGACAGAAATAACAGGAATTACAGGTTTTACATATGATAGAGACAGATTTCCAAAGTACTACGATGGAAGCAAGTTGCTATTCGATGAAAAGGGAGAGGCTATTGACCTCAGTAAACTCGATATTTCTGATGAGGAAAAATCTACATATATAGAAAAGTACTGGAATGTAGGGGAAACAACAAGAACCCAAGTGGGAACTAAAATTGACCCCAAATCAAAAAGGCCCTTTCCAACGGAACCTGTTTTTGAAACAACTAAGGAACCTACGGCAAAAAACTTGCGTTCCGTCTACTATAACAGATTGGTTACCGCCGGTGTTAAACCCGAAGTAGCAAAAGAATTGGTCTTACCTCAAGAAAATGTGGATGTATACGGCAATGTAACTTATGATGACTCCAGATTTTTAGCACTACAGGATGTAGAAGGAAAAGGACTGGGTAGCGACACAATCATAAATACTATTCAAGGCATTAAAAAAGCTGGTGTATGGACAGCCGGTGAATTAGGAGAGTTTTTAACAGGTGGGTTATTTGGAAGACCGGACAAGGAATCAAGAAGAAAACTCTACGACAAAACAAGTGAATTTATAGAAACAAAGGCTGCTCCTGCTGTTATTAGTAAAGTAAATGATTTATTAGGTACGGATATTGACGGAACTGTACCTACTGAAAAAGCCATGCAGTTGCTCTTTGGATTCAAGGATACGTCCGAAATAATGGCAGACCAGTATGAGGATTTACTGGACTTGTCCCCTTCCCAGATGGATTACTTCATGAATCCTGACGGAAGCAGACGACCGGGTGAAACATTGAAATCAGGTGCGTATAAGGGAGTAGAAATACTAGTAGAATCGGCACCGTTTGTTGTGGCGTTAACGGCAAAAGGTGTTCAGACTTCTACGATGATGGTTAATAATTTTAATAAGTGGATTTACAGGAAACTGAAAAAAGAGGGAATTGACACAAAAGATTCAAAATCATTTAACAAAGCACTAGAAAAAGCTCCAGACTATGTAGATGAATTTATAGGAGATTACAACAAGGGAAGACCATTTAAGAAGTTCTTAAACTGGTGGTACAAGGGTCGCCTTAAATCGGGAATGAGTTTTGATACTGCGGCTGCAAACAGGGTAGCTGCCGATAATCTCTACAAGAAAATAACAAAACAAAAGGTTGACTTAAAAGCTCTCAAAGAAAAACTGGCGAGCGGAAAGGGAAACACCACAAAAATACAAGAGGACATAAGAAAACTACAAATACAGATAAATAAAAATGCCTTTAAACAAGTGGATTATTTTAAGGAAGGTATTCCCAAATACATACGAGAGGAGGGAATGTCAGAATCAGGTGCTATTATAGGCGGTGCCGCATTTTCTGAATTAACTCAAAATACTTGGGGACAGATATTTGGCGAACTTTCCGGCGGTGTATTTACTCCTATGGGATTGGGTGCATTTACGATAGGTACCATCAAAAAACTTCAGAATATACCGGCAGGACTGGCTGATGGACTTTACAGACTTCAAGGAGAATCATTTAACAATAAGCGTTGGCTTTTTGGTTGGGGTTCCACAGGAGACTATCCATTTTTAATGGATGACCCAACGTCTCTCGGGGATGCAGCACTGGGAATACCCAAAGGTAAAAGAAAAGCAACGCAAAAAGAAATAGCTGCCCTCAATCAAATTCGTGATGGGCTTGGTGGTTTAGGCGTAGAATTAGAAAGCGAAATTATAACGGGAACATTTCAGACACTCGATGAATTTAAAACTGTGGAAAGAGCGTTGGTTGAATCCGGAATGGAACCGGAGGAAGCTTTTAATATAGTCAGGGATTCACTGGGCGTGATGATGAGCATATCCCCGCTTCAAACATTCATGCGTGTTCAAGCTACCCAATTAAAACGAAAAGATATATTGAGAATAGAGGGTGGAGTTAAAAAAATTATTCAATTAAATAACGCCAATAAGCAACTCGACCAAAACCTCGTTGAAATAATTCAAAAACTAGGCGGAATAGAGGGCGGCTACAAGGGAACAACCGATATAAATGATTTTATAGATGGTTTGAAACGAGTGCAGGCTTCACTAAAGCAGAATCAACTGGACACAGAGTATGACTTTGCCATAGAAGCATTGGACGCAATGAATTTTATAATAGGAAACGGCGATGTAAGTAAAATGAGCAGTACCGAACTTGCAGGAAATTTTCAATTTATGACGGAATTTCTGGAAGGTACAGAAGCAGGAAGAGCACTTCTAAAAAAACAAGGTTTAAATAGTCTAAGTGATGCATTAGATAAAAAATCATTGGATGCTGTAGCGAAAATACAGGCAATGGTTACATCAAACGCAACTGTAAAGGTAAAATTAGCGGATATAAATACAACATTAAAGTCTAATTTATTCACTAAAAAAACACACCGATACAATGAATTTAATAAATTAAAATCAGAACTAGGTACTGAAATACAGAGGGTTTATGGTGACAGGGGAGCTATTGATTTAGCTGATTTTTATAAGGAAACAAAAGGAACATTAAATAGGGCCGGGCCTACAGGAGATTGGGCGAACGCCAATCTTACCACATCAGACCAAAAATTATTACGTGATATATTTGAAGAGCCGGCAAAAAGAAAAGTTGAAGCTTTCTTTAAAGCCTTACAGTTACATCCTGAAACGGGAGCGAAATTACGGGCACTCAGTCTTGATGAATACACAGAACAGATTGCCTTAAAATTGGGAAAAGACCCCAATAAATTTAAAGCTTTAGACTTGTGGGAACATTTTGAAACTCTTAAAACAATTGATAAAGGTGGTAAACCTTTATTTGCGGGTATCCTATGGAAACAATATAGGGGGCTTGACCTTAAATTTGATGAAACGCATAGATTAAAAATAGGATTTGACCAACGAATTAATAAAACTAAAAATGAACCTGTTATTGAACAATTACAGGAAGGAAAAGATTATATTAAGAATGCCATAGATACTTTTATAAAAGAGTCTGGAGATGAAGATTTAATAAATGCTCACAAGGCATACAACAGATACTACAATCTAGAAATATCAGTACGATATAATAATGATTTAGGAAAGGGATTAGGTGTAACTAGTGCGGCGAAAATATCAGATGATGTTAGTTTCAGACAAATAGAACTACCTATAGAAAATTATATTAATATAAAAGCTTTATCGAGTAATGACGCAAAAACTATGATGATAGCTGACCGTGCACACAAGAAACTTTGGGGAACGCCGGCACCCGCGGATTTTAAAACTCAAAAAGTATTTGATGATGTCACAAAAAAGGAAACTACCCTGTCAAAATCAGGAGTGGTTGATGATGACGGATTCATGTGGCAGGAAGGGGCTGACTTAGATTTCTTTCAATCACAAATACAGGCCAAGATGCAACTATGGTTTCAAACAACAAAATCAGCCACCGCCCTTCGTGTAGGTGGTAAAGAATTAGAAGAACAAGTCATCGGTGATTTAAAAAAACAAGGTATAATTGTAAAAGACCTAGCGGATTTGTCACGAATAGAGCAAAGTTTAACAATAAAGGTTCTATCTGAAGATGGCAATAAAGTTTTTGTTAAAAAATTAGTTGATATAGATAAAATAATAGATGAATCCATAGGCTACAAAGCCATGCTTAAAGACAAGAAAAAATACAGAAAGATGTGGAAGGAAGTCAATGACGAATTTGATAATTCTGTAGAAAAAATGAGAATAGAATCAAAATATACTATGGGTTCTCAGATGAATACATTAAAGTATAATGCAAACGAAATACAAAATTTATCCGGTACAGCAGCACCAAAAGATTTCCTTTCAAAGTACGGAAATGACCCAAGCAGCCTCTATGATTTGCGGGAACAGCTTACAACCGTCAAAAGACTAGCGAAAACAAGAGAAGGAATGCCAATGGGAAAAGTTGAATTTACAGAATCAACTGGCATTAAGGATGCTAATGGGAATTTTGTTAAAACTCAAAAAGAGGCAGAAAAAATATTTGATGAAACAGTTAAGAAAATATTCATCACGGGTATATTAGATGATGTAACTTCCGGTACGTCAGTTGTTACTGATAAAATTTTACGAAAAGATTTATATGAAACTTTCAGTGATGTTGATGGAATCAAGATAAAAAAGGACAGGATTCAACGAATAAAAGATGGTATAGTTCAAAAATCACAAATAGTATTTGGTAAGGAAAGTGTCAAAGCAACACGGGAAGCTGTAACACTCGATGCAAAAAAACTTTACCAAAGTTTAAGTGATAATGAGGTGCTATTAACTCAGCAAATAGGAAACTATCCTCCTATAATGGAGGTTGATGATTATAACCTTCTAAAGGAATTTGCCCTTACTCTTAAAAAGAAACAGGGACTTTCCGATGCCATTGCTACAAGAGTAAGTGATATTCCTCATGGATTCAGCTTGCCGAGTTTAGTTAGTCGTGTTTATGCCATGGCAAGACAGGTTATTTCACCCAAGTACGTTCTAACGGAAGCGGGTATACTTCGGGCAAGAATAAACAACTTAAATTTCATCAATGAAGTACTGGAAAATCCTGCTGCAGCAGAAACTTTGCTTGAACTATTAAAGCATGATGTTGCTAAACCCATAGGCGTTGACTTAAATAGAAGGGTTTATGATGTAGTGCTATCAGTATTGGCAAAAGAATCTTTCTTAGAAGAAGGTGTTATAGAGGATTATCTTTCAGAACAGATGGATGATTTACTTGCTGTAAACGAATAAAGAAAAAAATGATAACAGTTTTAGGAGTTTGAACATGGCGGACTGGGAAAATGAGTTAGCGGATTTAAAGGCGAG
>CAZKTI010000024.1:0-9866 GCA_964555725.1 uncultured Gammaproteobacteria bacterium
ATTATTGCAAACAAAAAATCACTCGTAAAAGTGATCTTAATTTTGCTGGTGGACCCTAAGGGAGTGGAACCCCGCCTGAGCGATTTCGGTCGGGCAGGCCTTGACCTTCCGCGCCTGCCTTGCCGTCAGGCAGATGCAAGATGGACGCTATAGCCAGCATGTAAAAATCCACTACTTCTGGTGGACCCTAAGGGAGTCGAACCCTTGACCTTCCGCGTGCAAGGCGGACGCTCTAGCCAGCTGAGCTAAGGGCCCATCAGAAGTAGTGGATTTGATTTTAAAAAGTTGTTGCCGTGAGGCATCAAGGGCCAAAGTTATATTTTAGACATTACAAGTTAGTTCCAAAGGTGAGATTGAGGATTGGTTTAAATAGCCAAAGAAAAAAATTATCACCAAGACCAACCATAAACAAAAACCCAAGGAAAATAAAGATAAATCCTATAAGCTTATAAATAAGCCTAGAGCCACCAAATATTCTCAAAGTAGTAGTTTCTGCCGCTAAGAAACTGCCAAACAATCTCAGAAACCATTCAGTACGTATTGCAAACACAATACCTATAGCAAGTAAAGTGATTCCAATTAAAAATGTCATGAATGAGAGTATATAAGAAAAACAAATTATTTTCAACCCCTTACCACTTCAAAAAATGATCAGGAGACGGGCCTTAGGCTACTTACATATACCCCTTGATTTTTCTAGTGGTAAGAGTATGATATGGCAATTGAAAATAATATTAACAAAATAAAGGAAAAAAAATGACAAAAAATGCATTTATTATATTCACCATGGCACTGGTATTTATGCTGCCAATCGCAACATTTGCATCTGACACAGTGCATGTAAATGAAGGAAGCGTAGCAGTTGAACATGAGCACGTTGAAGATAGCCACGAAGAAGAAGGTGGCGGGCACGGTGCATTTGGAAAAACATTCTTATTTATAGCCGTCATTCTTATTGCAGCCAGACTAGGAAGTCTGGTAGAAAAATGGGGACAGCCATCCGTACTCGGAGAACTAGTAGTAGGTGTTATTATCGGAAACTTATTTCTTGCAGGTATAATGATATTCGAGCCAATAAAAACTGATACGATTATTTCTTTTCTGTCAGAATTAGGCGTTGTGGTTCTTCTATTTCTTATAGGACTAGAATCAAACATAAAAGAGATGAAACAAGTTGGTGGAAAAGCGCTCTTAGTAGCAATAATCGGTGTTGTAGTACCGTTTGTTCTCGGTGCGTATGTTATTGGACCTTGGCTACTTCCTGAACTTCCAAGTAATGCACATTTATTTCTAGGGGCAGCGCTAACCGCAACATCTGTAGGAATTACAGCTCGGGTTTTCCAAGATCTTGGAAAACTTAAAACTTCAGCAGCACAAATAGTTCTTGGAGCAGCAGTTATAGATGATGTTATGGGGTTGATAATTCTAGCAGTTGTTTCTGCGCTTGTTACTTTAGGCACAGTTACAATGGGCATTATTAGTCTTATAGCAGGAAAAGCAATTTTATTTCTCATAGGTGCAATTGTTCTTGGTCAGCTTATCGCCCCACATCTATGTAAAGCATTCTCAAAGATTCATACTGGCGTAGGAATGAAGTTTACTATCGCAATATCTTTAGGGCTTATCTTTGCGTATCTTGCAGGTGAAATAGGACTTGCACCAATTGTAGGTGCATTTGCAGCAGGTCTTATATTAGACCCAGTTCATTTCAGATACTTTAAAGATCCGCATATAGTAAAAGAAGTAAGAGAAGTAATTTCAGATATAAATGGTGGTACAAAGGAACGGTTGGAAGTCGCAATGGAAAAACATGCACATCGTCACATTGAAGATTTGATAGAACCACTCGCTAATTTCGTAGTCCCTATCTTTTTTGTGTTTACTGGCATGCAGGTAAAAATAGCAACTCTTTTTGACCCAACAATTATTGTAACAGCACTTATAATCACACTTATTGCATTTGTAGGAAAACTTGCATCTGGTCTTGTCATAAAAGGCAGAGACAAATGGATTGTTGGTTGGGGGATGGCACCACGTGGTGAAGTAGGGCTTATCTTTGCAGCAATAGGACAACAGCTCGGTGTAGTAAATGACGAAGTATTTTCAATTATTGTTATTATGGTAGTTCTCACTACACTACTTACTCCACTAATACTCACACACCTCTTAAAAAAAGACACTGGAAACATTCAGGAACAACCAGCAACTGCTTAAAGGTAATGATTTTAATAAAAACCACACTTAAAAGTGTGGTTTTTATTTGATGGCAAATAAGCTAGACTAAGTATATGAACGATTCTATTTTTTCTGAAACTCAATATTTAAGAACAAATCCATTTCTACGTGCTGCAATGTTTGTAAGTGTATTAGCTTTGGTAGTGAGCCTCGCTAATACTTATAAAACTGAACAAATAAATTCATCTTTTGAGCAAATCATTTCTATTATAATTGTTGTTGTCATATTCACATTTCTATTTAATATAAAATTACAAACCGAAGTAAAGACAGACGCACTATATATAAAATTGTTTCCATTGCATATAAACTGGCAGGTTTTTAATTATAAGGATATAAAATTATATAACACTATAACATACAGACCAATAAGAGATTATGGAGGATGGGGAATAAGATATGGTCGTAAAGGAAAAGCTTACAATGCTTACGGAAATAGAGGAGTGTTATTTATTTTAAAAAAAGAAAACGGAAAAGAAAAAAAAATTAATGTTAGGTTCTCAAAACCCAGAACGAATTGTTGAAACATTAAATTCTGCAATAAGAAACATCAAGCGTTGACAATTTTAAATTTTAGAGTAAGTTTCAACTAGATTCTTAAAACAGCCAATAGGAGAATTACCTTGGCTGGTGAAAAAACCGAAGGGCAATACACCATCCACACAATCGTATGGGCAATCAGAGTACTTGAGATACTTCAAGATGGCCCAAAAGGGATATCTGAGATTGCCAGAAGATTGCACGTCCACAAGAACAAATCATTTCGTATAGTGAGAACTCTCGTAGAAGAGGGATGGGTTAGAAAGGCAGAAAAATTTGACTGCTATGAGCTTGACCAAGGAGTGCTTGGGCCTGCTCTTTCATTCATTACTGCAAATGAAATGATGATTACCAGAGTCAGGGAACCGGTTGAAAGTGAAAAAGGCACTATTGGGTGGCTTTCAGCACTAGTTGTTGTTCCGATTGACGGTGGTCATCCAGCCGAAGAGGTAGAACGTTTCGTAAGGCATGCGGCAGAAGAACTCTCAGAGAGGGGGGAAGTATGAATCAAAGGGAAGTATACGCCCACCACCTAGAGAAAGACAAAGACAGTATCTTGAAAATGCTGAAAAAGTCCCCAGTTGAGATTACGTCACACAAAAACTGTCCAGAAAGGGAACGCCTCAGAGCCGTAATCGATTCACCTGAAAAATTTGAATTGCTCTTAGAGCAATTGAGAGCTGAATACGTTGGCCCAGAAATTGCGCTCAACCCAACTCTCATAACAACCAAGCGATAGCAAGGTTGTTTTATTTTTTATTTAAATTATGAAGCATATTAAAAACCCGTTTGTTAGACAGGTTTATTCCCCGCACCCCCCAAGGATGGCGGGCTTCAGATTGCTACAGAGTGGTACAGACAAAAAAATCATCACCCCATCAAAATCGGGCTTCAACTTCGTTCGAAGCGGTTGCCCATGAAGGTATATGTCGAGTTTCTGAGACCTTCCGATTTTCGCTTCAATCGGAGTCTCTCCGAAGCAGAAGCGAAATTGATTGAGAGCCGTATCTTCGGTAGCGAACGAGCAGGGTATGGCAGGGGTAAGTTCATCCGTATCTTCTTGAAAAAGGATTTGACGACGAGAAAGCAGGATGTCTTCTGCTTTTACGATGACCGATTCATCAGAATCGTCAGTAGGAGCAGTTGGCTCGTCGGCATATGTGGAAAGTGCGAAAAGAAACACACTCAGAATTACGACTAGAGAAAATTGATTTACCACGGTGTATCCCCCATTAAAGTGGTAACTTCTGGTGCCTATATAAAGCTTAGTCCTATAACAAAAAAACCGCAAGTAGCATTTAAAGTGTGCCAAAAGTATCTTACCCAGGTTTCCCTCACCCTTCCTATGGGTTCAAGTCTACACATCACATCAAAAAAATAACACCATAATAGGTGCGATTTTTTCGATGGCGGGTGATAAGGGATTCGAACCCCTGGCGTTCTTGGTGTACCAAGTAAACTGCTTGGTGGGTGGCAAGGGAGTCGAACCCCTGACCTTCTCGGTGTAAACGAGACGCTCTAACCAGCTGAGCTAGCCACCCACCAAGCAGTTTACGTTTATAAAAATGACGCTCCCAACCCGACTGAACGATGTCAGTCGTTCGGGCGGGTAACCAGCTGAGCTAATCACCCAAATTTATTTAATGGTGCCCAAGGGGGGACTCGAACCCCCATGCGCCGGAGCGCCACGGCCCTCAACCGTGTGTGTATACCAATTCCACCACCTGGGCAAATCCACCATAAGCAAACAGCTTAGGGCATAAAAGAAAAAAGTTCGAGGTAACACGAACTAGATTAACAAAAAGTGATGAAATGTTCAATAATTAAGCGCGTACTTCTTTTAGTCGTTTCGTATATTTTCTCACAAAACCAATCTTTGCACGACGTACTTTTGCCTGTTTAACAGGTTCCCATTTTACTATTGTAGGAAGATCAACTGGAAAAATCTTTTCAACACCAATACCATTTGAGACTTTACGTATGGTAACAGTTGCGCCAGCTTCTGTTTTTTTATGTTTACCAATAATAATACCTTCAAATACCTGAACACGTTCTTTTTCTTCGCCCTTTGCATTTACATCTTTAATAGTTTGGTGAACACGAACTGTCATCCCAACTTTAAGATCAGGGCGTTTTGAAACGCTTTTTTCTCCGCCAGCTGGCTGACTTTCTTCTTCTTTTTTCTTAGTTTCTATCATAAATGTCGTACTAGTATAGGGAAAAGTGAGTAAGTTGTCAATCCCATTAGAACTGACGCCCGCCCTGGGCGGGCTACTTCTAACGGAACTAGACTCCTTTTGCTTTCTTGTACTCCTCAATCTTTTCAAGCGTTTCTGCAAAAACTTCTTCTTTTGTTTTATTGGTAGAATCTACAATGATATCGTAATTGTCCATTATTGTTATATCCATATTGTAATATTTTTTATATCGTTTTACATCGCTTTCTCTTCGTTCTCTAACACTCTTTAGGAGATCATTAACGTCACGTATGTCGTCAGCCTCATTTCTGTCATTTTTTTCTTGAAGATGTTTCCAAATTCTTTCAACTCCAACCTGTTCATCAACAGAAATATAAATTTTGATAGATTGAGGAAGAACATGATATGCGGTTCTACTTTCAATTATGAAATTATCTTCAGTATTTCCTAACTTTTTAATATATTCCTCAATAGGCAAATCAGTAGAAGGGTCTGTTTCGCCAAGCTTATTATATTCTTTCAATGTCATGCCAAGTTCTTTTGCACGTTCACGCCTTAGCGCACCCATATAGTAGCGCTTCGTGGAAAGTTTTTCTGCGAGCATTTTTGCAACAGTACTTTTACCAGAGCCAGGATCACCACTTATAGAAATTATCATTTACTTTCCTTACCAGGCTTTAAGCCTTTTGTTTAAGTTTTTCTAAAAAGTCAGTGTACTCACTTGGAAGAGGTGCGTCAAATGTTTTTTCTTCATCATTTAATAAAGGAAGAGTGAGCGTTGATGCATGAAGGAATAGGCGAGGCACACGAATACTTCTTGGAGCTTTTTTATATTCATAAATTGGATCGCCCACAACTGGATGTCCTATAGATTTAAAATGAGCACGTATTTGATGCATACGACCTGTAAATGTTGTTACCGATAAAAGAGTAGCATTGGTATATTTCGTGTCTATTGCGTAATGAGTTTCTGCTGGTTTTCCAACTCCAGGCTCCCCATTTGTAGCAACCATTTTTCCAGTACGTTTTGAACGCGCTATTGAAGATGTGATAACGCCATTTTCATCTAATACTCCCCAGACTAAAACAGAATATGTTTTATGTACCAGACCGTCTTGCCAAGCTTGTTGCAAGCGATCAAAACTTTTTTGGTTTTTAGCAACTACAATAGCGCCACTTGCCAGTTTATCTAAACGATGAACAATACCAGGACGAAGAGCATCACCGCCAACATCTTTAATTGAAGGAAGATAATGAAGAAGATAATTCACAAGCGTTTCTTGAGGGTCATTTTCATTTGGCGGATGCACCGTAAGGTTTATTGGCTTATCTATTACAACAATATTTTTATCCTCAAAAAGAATAGACAATTCTTTTTTAATAGGACGAAGGGGTTCAACCACTTGTAAACGGGAAATAACAGTAACAACATCAGAAGAACGCACCTTATAAGATGCCTTTTCTTTTTCATCGTTAACTAAGACTTCACCACGCTTGATTAACTTTGCTGCTTCAGAGCGTGAAATAGAAGAATCTATAATAGCTATACATTGGTCTAGGCGTTTTCCAGCACATTCCGTAGGAATATCAATTTTTTGCATGCTTTATTACCTTTTTTATATGAGCAAATGCTTGTTTTTTATTTGATACTTTCCCAGAAAGCTCAGCTTCTCTTAGGGAAGTTAAAAGTTCACCAATAATAGGGCCTTCTTTCAACTTGAATTCTTTTATTATATCACGGCCAGTGAGGAGTGAAGATCGTGGTCGTTTGTTAATAATAACTGCAAGTTTTTCTAATCGTTTAAACAACTTTTTTAAATGGTTTAAATTTACCTTCCCACCTTTAGGAATAGTTGCTGAACCATCGGTAAAAAATAATTGCAAAAGTTCATTTCCGGGAACATCTTTATTAAAAAAGTATTTTTCCAAAGTGGAATTTTTTAATTGCGAAACAGGTCCATGAACAAGAAGTAAATGTTTTTTTATAAGCCATGCAAGTTCATCTGCATCTACGCCAAAATCCTTCACGCTTGAAAACTTTAAACGCGTAGCAATACTTTTAGAAATTGCAGCGCCTTTTGCATCGTGTCCATTAAAACGAATTCTATCTACTTTGTGTTTCTTCGGAGTTTGCAATGTTGCTGGCTTACCAACATCATGAAGTAGTGTTGCTATGACAACAAGTGTGGAAGGAGTATTGCTAGGGAAAAACTTTTTATATTGAGAAGAAGACAAGCGTTTAAGAGCAAGTTCGGTGTGTTTCCACACATCTCCTTCTGTATGAAAATTTTTTGGTTGAGGGCATCCTCGCATGGTAAGAAGTTCAGGCATCAATTGTTTCAAAAGTCCTGAACGGTAAAAAAGGTTAAGCGCAAAAGAAGGCTCATATGTAAATGCCTTGAGAATTTCTTTTGCAACAACCTCTCTTGGAACAACCCATTCTTTTTTTAAACTTTTTTGTATCTGGGGCGCTAGTTTTTTTATTTGTTTCCATGTTCTAGGATTAATATCAAAACCAAGCTGGCATGAAAGACGTATGGCACGCAAAAGTCGTGAGTAGTCTTCTGACAAGCGTCTTAATGGAATGCCAACAGTATCTATCTTTTTTTTCTTCAAATCAGTTAGTCCATCAAATGGGTCAATCAATTGTCCTGTAATTATATTCCAAGCAATTGCATTTATTGTAAAATCACGACGAGAAAGATCAGCTTCTATAGAAAGCTTTGGATCAGACTCAATTTTAAAATCTTTATAAGCACCAGAACGTTTAATAGGTATTTCTGTACGAGGAAGTGCAATATCTATTTCATGGGGAAGAGCTTGTCTTAATGGGCTTAGTTTAAAAACGCCAAACTTTTTACCAACAAAATTTACTTTACCGTAATTTTTTAAAAAACGAGAAAGCGTTGTCTTGGGAACATTTCTAACAACAAAGTCAAAATCAGTACCGTTTAATTTTTCAAGTAAGATATCTCTTACTGCACCACCAACAATAAAGACCTCTGCTTCAGGATGAAGTGCAAGAAGTGGCCGGATAAAAGCAAAATCAGATTTCCTAGAAAGTTTTTGCCATTCCTTTTTTATGATTACTTCATGTTTCATGCACTTACATTATACAAAATAGTGATTTACTACAAGAAAGTTTTAAAAAGCACTTGCAAAATGCAAAAAAACATGATATAATACATATAACCTACACTGGAGGACTCACTCGTGACTCTTATCGAGCAACTGGCTATGTACGAGGCAGAATGGGTACCCGTAAGGGAGGATCGGATCGAGGCCAAGTGTGCGAACAACAAGTTCGCAATCGAGGACAGAGGTCCTACGGCCCACGACCACCGTTTCGTCGTTTTCATGAACGACACCCTGCACTCTGACTACGAAGCATTGCCTGCCGGTATTCCGGCAATTACAGCCCGAGCGGCATAGGAGGGACTACCAGGTAGTGAAAACAAAAACATCCACCTCAAAATTAAGGCGGGTGTTTTACTCAAACTTTTTTACAACTGCAATAGGCAGTTTTTATTTGCAAAAAAATTAAATATAAATAATGTCTAAACTAGACTTGTCACGTTAGAGGTTTACTCTCTAATGTGATTGACAAAACAGAATATAGACAATATAGTACAGAGTCCTTTTAGGACATAGTTTAGCATCATAAGACAAGTATTTTTTGATGTACGATCTTCGAAAACCTACACAAATTTGGTGGTAAATAATGGGAATCAAAATAGCTTTCGTTTGTGACGGTTGTGCCGTTGAAGCTCCTGTCGACCTTAGTTGTTATATAACTACAGATGGACATTTCAATCTTCGTCTACCCGAGTACCACACGTGCTCAGATTGCAAAAAAAGGCGCGAAACAGTAAAAGAGGTAACAAAGCGTTACCACACAGATAGTGATGGGTACATCGCGCTCTCAACCCTAGCTCATGGAGAGCTGGAAATGCCAACTACGATTGTAGCCTGGTACGCGGTCGGTGCACCTGAATATCCAGATTGCGGAGAGGGCCTTCGTTTGCGAAATATCGCAACTCCAAATCCGCCTGGAATTCGAATCCATATCAAAGATGCAAAGAAATTCATTAAGAGAGTGCGAGCAGCTAAGGCATGAGGAGAAAAAGATGGAAAGTATCGGAACTGAGTTGAAAGCGCCGCTTGGAAAGTTCAGAGTAGTAGGCATTGAGCCTTTGAAACACGTAATTACATCGGTAGACGATTTCGACAAAGAGGAGGAAGCAATCAGTACGGCAGATGACCAGAACATGAAGCGTTCTTGTGGCTTGGACTGTGTATATTTCGTCTACGACGATAAAGGGAGCTGCCTACGTGACAACGAAGATGTTGGCCAAAGCATCATTCGCTGATTCCTCAAGAAGCTCTTTATAAACCCCGGTAAGCACTATTCGCCCCTGCCGGGCATCCGACTCATTAGAGAAAAAATTCTCTGACGGGTCTTTTTTTAAAATAACATTTCAGGTAAGCGCTGCTTAATTCTACTCAGATTAAAAATCTAGCAATAAATATAGAGTGAATGACAATCATGCCTGTCCCGGTTATCATAACAAGCTGGTTTATTATCATGGCGCCAGCCCGGCCTTTTATTAATTTATATGAAGCTACTATCAATATCACACCAAACACAATAGCTATACTATTATGAATAAAAAACATTATTCTTGGGTATACATCCATTAATAAAAAATCAAGCACGGCAAAAATAGAAGTTACTATCAAAGATAAATAAAGTAGATCTTTTCTTTTCTTAATTTGGGAGGCCTCCATATATAAATTTTAATGAATGAATAATAATAACCACTAAAAGTAAGTTCGTTAGGAGGAGGTGTAAATAATAATTCTTCTTGTATTTGAAAATATATAAATAATTAT
>CAZKTI010000025.1:0-9350 GCA_964555725.1 uncultured Gammaproteobacteria bacterium
TAATACCTTTCCATGCACACCACTTGTCAATATTATCTATTGTTAAATTTTTACTACACGCCCGAGAGTATTTTGAATGAATGTGTAAATCTGTTATTACTTTCATCCTGTTAGCTTACTCTTTTATAAGCCATCGCTCAATGATAAGCCATCAAGATGTTTTATGTAATTTAGTGCTTCTATCGTTATCTTTCTTTTACCTTCATAAGTTAATACTGTTACGCTTCCGTTTTCCAATTTTATATTTTCATCATAATACATTTCTTCTGGCATTTCTTTAATATACATAATTAGTAGTCGTAATAGCGCACCGTGAGTAACCATAAGAATTGTTTTTTTATGATACCTCTGCCAAGTATCTTCTAAAAATGCTAGTATTCTTTTTTGTGCTGCTGTCAGTGTTTCTCCTTTTGGTGTTGGTACTTGAAAAAAAGTTGCGTTTGGGTTTTTTTCAAAATATTTTCGAATGTAGTCAAAGTATCTTTCTGGGCTTCCACCTTCAAAAATTCCAAAATTCCGTTCCCTTAAACGTTTTTCGAATTCTATGGAAATATCTTGGTGATATTTCATAATTATTTTTGCGGTTTCACGAGCTCTGGATAAATCTGAAGCTAGTGCCATATCAAAAGGTATGCCTCTTAGATATTCACCTGCGAGTTCTGCTTGCTTTCTTCCTTTGTCGGTTAGTAAACTAGCGCTTTGACCTTGTATGGTCTTTTGCTTGTTGGCGTAAGTTTCTCCATGTCGTACTAGATATATTTTCATTTAAGGTAAGAGTTTAGGAATCATTTTGGAGATTTTGCTCCAGTGATACCCCACTCTTCTATCACTTTTTCAACATCTTCTGGTAGAACCTTTTGTAAGGCTTTCCCGTTTGCTGGTTCAATACGATTATGTAGTTTTACTGCGCTTGCTGTTTCATCCATTAGATCAATTGCCTTATCTGGTAGGTGACGGTCTTTTATGTGCTTAATTGATTCGTCTACTGCTTTTACTATTGCCTCACGCGTTATTTCCACCTGGTGATATTTACCATATCTTGGCTTTAGAGCCTCAAGAATCTTTATTGCCTCTTCTCTACTTGGTTCTTTAATATTAACAATCTGAAACCTTCTTGTAAGTGTTGTGTCTTTTTTCATTATTTCTTCATAGTCCCTGGGGGTTGTTGCTCCAATAACCTGTAAATCTCCCCTTGCAAGTGCTGGTTTTAAAATGTCAGAAGCTCCTATTCCTCCCGTTGCTTCTCCTGCTTGTGCAAGGGTGTGTATCTCGTCTATAAAAAGAATAATGCTTCTTTGTGACGCTATAATTTCCTGGGTTACACGCTGTAAACGTTTTTCAAATTCACCTCTAAACTTTGTTCCTGCAAGAAGTCCTGCAAGATCTAGTGAAAGAACTCGTTTATTTCTTAAATGTTCGTCCCACACCTTTGAAAGGAGAATTTGTGCTAGCCCTTCAACAATTGCTGTTTTTCCTACACCAGACTTTCCTATAAGTATGGGATTGTTTTTTGTTCTTCTAGATAATATACGAATAGCTCGTGATATTTCATTATCTCTTCCTACTACTGGATCTAGTTCGCCGAGACTTGCTTTTCTAGTAAGGTCTTTTGCGTACATGTCTAATGTAGGCAATTTTTGAACTTTTGGATAATGTTTAGCTTTAATTTTTTTATTTTTTGGTTTAAAAAAATTCCCTCCTTTAGATGGTGAGATTATTATTATTGCAACTATAAGAATAAATAATATACCAACTGCTACAAATGTCATACTAATATTATATCACAAAATTTATCTGTGATGTTTATTAAAACTAGTTTTTAGTAAATTCTAAATTATTAGTTTATGTATGTACTATTAAAAATAACAGTGAGATCCTCAAAAGTTCCACCTTGCAATGTTATGCGTAGGTATGGTTCGGGGCCAGCGCCATGCACATCAGTAAGGGTTTCGCAAAGACTTGGTCCTCCTAAGCTTGCAAAATCTGTGAACGGTCCTCCGGGTGCGTAACTCAATCCAAGTGTGGCATGATCTAGTTGCGAACAATCTCCTTGAAAAGATAAAAATGTGTCATTACTAAATTGAAAAGAATCTCCAAACCACCTTCCATTTTTTAGAGCAACAATGGCATCATTTGTACCGTTAGAACTAATTGTTTCTAGTACGTCGGTGTTTAGGCCTTGGCCTGTTTGCGTTATAATGGTTCCCCCTAATAGCGTCATTGTTCGTCCCATTTGTGAACCTGTGTGTGTTGGCGATACTAAAGCCGCGTCTTCGTCAATTGCGTATACACAATCAGATCCACATCCTAGCGTAAACGTGCCTGCTGTTGCTCCTGTTCCTACGTTTGTAAGAACTGTCACAGTTTTTGATGTACCTTTCTGTATTGTAAGGTCGCCTGCTCTAATGCTAAATAAGACAACTGCATTCGCACCTGGTGTATTACATGACATTGAACCGCAATTTATACTTTCTGAATATATTGGAATTGTCGTTGTTCCTACAAGTAGCTGAAATCCGGATAGCATATTAGGAAATGAATCATCAGTGTGCTCGTGATCAATAGCCAATTTTGTTACACGAACATCTCCTGCGGATCCGGTTGCATCTAATATTATATTAAGTGATTCAAAATCTTGAGTTCCTGATATTACTGTTTGCGCTGCCGGGATTGTGCTATTGCTAACATTTAATGAAGTTGTCCGTACATTAACTGGTGGGTTATATGAAGCACCTGACGGGCTTATGTTATCTATGGTAACTTGTTTACCAGATTTGTTACCAACTGCATCAATACCAGATGTGTAAACTAATAGTGTTATAGTGTCACCCGGCGAGAAGTCATTACTCAAATCTGCTGAGATGGCTATATCATGGATTGACTGGGGACCTACATCAAAATTATCTGTTGTTGTTGCCGTTCCGCTACTATTTCCTGATGTGGGAGTAGGATCAATTGGTCCTGCAAAAATCTCACCAGTATTCGTCATGTATCCCTTTATTATTACATTTGTGATATCGGTTACATCTGCTGTTTCTGAATCTACTTCAAATGTCCATCCAATTTTATTAATATATATATGTTCCCCGCCTGCTTTGAAGAGCATTCTTCCAACAAGTTGATTATCCATGCCTGCTACTACATTATTTCCTTGTGACATATTTGAAAGTACTTCAAGTGTTGTGGAAAAGTTAATGTCTACATATGAAGGTCCTGGCCTTTTTCCATAATTTTTTCTAAAACATTTGCGGTCATAGTTATTTATTACACCATTGGTATTACAATCTACGTCAATGTTATATTTTGGAGAGCCCCTCCTACTTTTATATGCTCTGGCTATAATACCCCAGTCGCTTCCTCCTACAGCACCGTTGTTATCGTAATCTGCGTCGCACATATTTCCATATCCATCACCGTTTGTATCTTTTTGTTTCTTGTTTTTCTTTAGTATGCAGTTATCTTGGCTATTTACTACTTTGTCTTTATCACAATCACCATCTGCTACTGTCATGTCGCAATTATTCTTAGCAGCTGCTGTGCTAACAGCAGCATATGTAAGACTACTTCCTAATGTAAATCCTATAGACACAACACTAACAACTCCAATGAGCGCAAGAGAGCCGATTAATGTTTTTGTATGTGTATCGACTGATGTTTTAGTGTTTGTTGCGGTCATTGTTTTGTACTCCATTTTATTATATTTATATAAATTATTATATTTTTAAAAACGCCATAAATAAGACATTTTTTAATTATCTATAAATTATATCATATTTTTCTGATTTTGTCATGTGTATAAGTATATTTATTATTTTTAGGTATTAAAAAACACGTACAATGTCCTGGCGCCGACCTACTCTTGCAGGACAGCAAGGTCCAACTACCATCGGCGCTTATGAGCTTAACTTCTCTGTTCGGGATGGGAAGAGGTGTAGCCTCATCGCTAGTAGCACCAGGACACTATACGTGTGTTTTATCTGTGGCAGAATACGTAAATTATTTGATCTGTGTAGTAATGCGTCAATGAACATGAATTAACACGATTCCTATGACTAAACATTTCGAATTATTAGTACAGCTCAGCTTAATCTGTTGCCAGACTTTCACTTGCTGCCTATCAACCAGATAGTCTCTCTGGATTCTCAAATGAAAATTAATCTTGAAGACGGCTTCGCGCTTAGATGCTTTCAGCGCTTATCCTAACTAAACGTCGCTACCCAGCAATGCCTTTGGCAAGACAACTGGTACACAAGAGGTTTATTCTTCCCGGTCCTCTCGTACTAGGGAAGAGCCTTCTCAATTTTCGGCGCCCACAGCGGATAGGAGACCGACAATCTGTTACTTTGCAAAAACCATATCAAAAACTGTAAGTGCTCTATGGCGGTAATACATATGTACTACTCTACATGTCGCCATGTAGTTCGGACTATATCTTTACCAAGAAAAGATTCTTGGATGTTCGGCGTATAGTCTCTGAGGATTCTTACCCCATTATAATTGGGTAAGTCTTTCCTGCTGATTATCTGCACTGGCGCATTGTTACTAAAAATAAATTTCTAGTAGCGCAAGATTCTTTTCTATGCATTCTCCATAGACGCATAGTTTTCAGACTTTCCAGCATATAGCCGAATTTAACGACAGCACGGTCGTCATACAATACATATTGTATGAATTTAATTATTTGAACGAAAAGATAATTGTTTGGGATGTATTTGATCTTTATCCAATAGATTTGATTTTCCATCGATGTTTTTTTGGTTCGCGTTTGGGTCGCTATCTTTACTGTCTCACGACGTTCTGAACCCAGCTCGCGTGCCGCTTTAATAGGCGAACAGCCTAACCCTTGGGACCTTCTTCAGCCCCAGGATGCGACGAGCCGACATCGAGGTGCCAAACCTCCTCGTCGATGTGGACTCTTGGAGGAGATCAGCCTGTTATCCCCGGAGTAACTTTTATCCGATGAGCTTCCGCCGTCCTATATCGCACGGTCGGATCACTAACTTCTGCTTTCGCAACTGCTCGACGTGTCAGTCTTGCAGTAAAGCTGACTTATGGGTTTGCCCTATCAGCCCGATTTCTATTCGGACCTAGTCAACCTTATAAACGCCTCCGTTACTTTTTAGGAGGCAACCGCCCCAGTCAAACTACCCATCAGATACTGTCCTTCTACCAGATTCATGGTAGTAAGTTAGAATTCAAAACATACAAGGGTGGTATCTCACTGGCGCCACTTGAAATAAATCAAGGGGCTCCCACCTATTCTGAACATGCATATCCTAAACCCAATATCAAACTGTAGTAAAGCTTCACGGGGTCTTTTCGTCCGGCTGCGGGTAATCCGCATCTTCACGGATCTTGCAATTTCGCCGAGTCCCTCGTTGAGACAGTCTCCAAATCGTTGTGCCATTCCTGCAGGTCGGAACTTACCCGACAAGGAATTTCGCTACCTTAGGACGATTATAGTTATCGCCGGCGTTCATCAGCGCTTCAGTCGAAAGCTTCTCCTCCTAATGGAAGATAACCCCCTTCTTTAACGTTCTGACACTGGCCAGGCATCAGCCCATATACATCATCTTTCGATTTAGCATGGACCTGTGTTTTTGGTAAACAGTCGCTTGGAGTCTTTTGCTGCGGCCCCCAAATCTACATTTAATTCTCAAGAAATGGTGAGGCGCATGAAGCACGTGCGAGGAAACTTTTGGGCACTGCCCTATTTTTTTAATCCTGCTTATGTTCATGCGCCCCTGAAATGTTTAAGCTCTTGAGAGCTAAATGTAGATTAGGGGCGGGCCTTATCCCGAAGTTACGGCCGCTGTTTTGCCGAGTTCCTAAACGAGGGTTCTCTCGTACACCTGAGGCTACTCGCCTCATCCACCTGTGTCGGTTTGCGGTACGGTCACGCATACATTAGCGCTTATAACCTTTTCTTGTCACCTCTCTAAAAGCAGTTGGGATGATCCGAAGACTTCTCCCTTCATCCTATCGCCCGAAGGCTCAAGTAAACGCAAGTAGCCAGAGTACGCTACTTCCTTTGAGATGCGTCAGTTATAAACAATATATACGTGGTGCAGGAATATTGACCTGCTTGTCCATCGACTACGCCGTTTGGCCTCGCCTTAGGACCGACTAACCCTGGGTCGATTCACGTTGCCCAGGAAACCTTGGATTTGCGGTGCCAGGGATTCTCACCCTGGTTTTTGCTACTCATGCCAACATTCTCTCTTCCGACCGCTCCACCAGACCTTACGATCTGACTTCGGTGCAATCGGAATGCTCCTCTACCGCCAATAGCTAATGCTATTGACCCGTAATTTCGGTACCATGTTTAGCCCCGTTACATTTTCGGCGCACAACGACTCGACCAGTGAGCTGTTACGCTTTCTTTAAAGGATGGCTGCTTCTAAGCCAACCTCCTGGTTGTTTGTGTTATCACACCACCTTTTACACTTAACATGGATTTTGGGACCTTAATTTACGATCTGGGCTGTTTCCCTTTTGACCTGTGGAGCTTAGCCCCCACGGTCTGACTCCCGAGTTTTATTTACCGGCATTCGGAGTTTGGCTGGAAAAGGTAGGATTGCTCCCCCTTCCCCAATCAGTAGCTCTACCTCCGGTAAGGATCACTCGAGGCTAGCCCTAAAGCTATTTCGAGGAGAACCAGCTATTGCCGAGTTCGATTGGAATTTCTCCGCTTACCACAACTCATCCCCTCGTGTTGCACGGCGAGTGGGTTCGGGCCTCCATTAGGATATTCTCCTAACTTCACCCTGGTCATGGCAAGATCACCCGGCTTCGGGTCTACTCCCTGCTGCCATTCAAGTATGTGGTATATTCAGCAACATCTGCCGAACACACCACATAAATGAGGCGCGCTGTTAACGCTCGCTTTCACTCTGCCTTCGTGCCGTAGCACTTAAACAAAGCAACAGAGAAGTAACTCGTTGGCTCATTCTTCAATAGGAACACGGTCACCCATAAATGGGCTCCCGCTCTTTGTAAGCATATGGTTTCAGATACTATTTCATCGGCCTTATCGGCCTGCTTTTCACCTTTCCCTCACGGTACTGGTTCACTATCGATCATCAAAAGTATTTAGTCTTACCCCATAGTCGGGGCTGGTTCACACAGGATTTCACGGGTCCCGTGATACTCGAGAATTAATGTAATAAAGTCTAACCCATTTCATGTACGGGGCTATCACCCTCTTCGGCCGCGCTTTCCAACGCGTTCTACTATGGAAGCTAATTTCTTTATTGAGCCTTTGCAAGCAGGCTCACACATTAATCTACAACACCAATACAACAACGGCTTGCACCTTTAACGTATGCTCTTGACCGAAGTCTTTCACATACGAACATTATAATGGTTTGGACTGTTCCCTTTTCGCTCGCCGCTACTAAGGGAATCGCGACCATCTATATGTTTATCTCCGTAAACGGAGGCAAACATATAAATAGCACTGTTCGCTTTCTTTTCCTCAAGGTACTAAGATGTTTCAGTTCCCTTGGTTCCCACATACAACCTATGTATTCAGTTCTATGTAACATGGCTTCTCCATGTTGGGTTTCCCCATTCGGACATCCCCGGTTCAAAGCTTGCTTATCAGCTCCCCGAGGCTTATCGCAGATTGCTACGTCCTTCATCGGCTTTTGATGTCTAGGCATCCACCTTATGCTCTTAGCAATGTTTAGTCATAAGAATCGTGTCACATCTATATAGATATGATTATCTTACGTGTTAGTCATTACGAGATATTTTTTATTCGTTTAATTACTCATACCATATCGTATGCCGGATGCATGCGATATGATTTACGAAATTGCATTCGTTAATAATTTACGTATTCAGTTTTCAAACAACTGTCATTATCTGCCACATTACGGACATATATTTTATATATGTATAATATATATTCGGGGTCTGGAGATAATGATGAAATGTACGAGATCTGGAAATTTAGAGATGAAAAAAACCGCTTTTAGCGGCCTAGCAAACAAAATAACGTAGCTGATTAGCCGCTTATAATTGATGTATTAGTTTGTATTCTCATATTTGGGGTATATCTTTTATATACGTGTATTTTATTAACACTAATAATAATATGTATTTAATAAACTGTCAACCCTTTTCTTTTTTGGGAGCTTATTGAGAAACCCTTAATTTATAAGGATTTTTACACTATTTCGTCAGTACAGACTTAATTTTTGCGATTATTTCTTCTGGAGTAAAGTGGGCCTTTACTAAATAGTCGGCAGCGCCAAGGCTCATGCCTTTTTCTGCGTCTTCTTTTTCACCTAAATTCGTAAGTAAAATTACTGGAATTCCCTTTACTTTTTCGTCACTTTTGAGTTTTTCAAGTACTTCAAACCCGTTCATTTTAGGAAGAATGATGTCTAATAGAATTAAATTTGGGTTTACGTCAATAACTTTTGCAAGCCCTTCCTCTCCATCTACTGCCATTTCTGCTGCAAATCCCTCTGTTTCAAGCTTTCTAGAAATAAGACTTCTTAAAAAAAGGTCGTCTTCTATTATCAATACTTTAGTTTTATCTGCCATGTGTTCTTTATATAAATGAATAATTATGTGTGTAATTATACAAAAAATTTGGAGTAAAGTAAAAGAGGTCCTATATAGGGTGCCTCTTTTTGCGGTTAGCGATTTACTCGCCTTCCTACGGTGAATACTTGTTCCGTCCTTGCGGTGAGATCTTCTGCGATCTTCAGATCGCTTTTCGTTGGTTCTCGCAGCACCACTATTTCGTAATCCATGTTTGAGTCATCGACGTCGACGACCTTAACACAACTGCCTACGGCTGGAATACCGTTGGACTGACCGAGTGTGCAGTCTTCTCCTCCTACGATTAGTACCAAGGCTCGCATGAGAAATCCCCCTGTAGGAAACCTTTATGTAAGTCTACCACTTCTTTTTGTCTAAAAAAAGAAGCGTGAAGAAACCCTAATTTATTATAATAACACTCATGTGTCAACCAACTCCTTGACATATATTTATTTCTCATGTATCATGTGGACACCTAAACGTTCATTGTATCTATATATCTATCTAGAGAAACTTTACTAAAAGTTTCAGCAACCATCATAAGAGTATGAACGGTGCTTCTCCCTTTAAGTTGGGAGGATAATATATAACGTAGTTTTGAACCTGAAAATGCCCTCGCTTCTATGCAGGGCATTTTTGGTACTTAATATTTTTTTATAATTTATTTTCCTGCGCTTGGGTCATGCACCCACTTATTTGCTTTCACATGCCAATCTGAAACATCTACTTCTCTTAATAATTCCCACATTTCTTTTGCTGAATCTGTATATAGTTTTTCTTCAAAAACTTGTTTT
>CAZKTI010000026.1:0-9132 GCA_964555725.1 uncultured Gammaproteobacteria bacterium
GTTGCTTCTGGTGTAGGTTCAGGAGCTGTTGGTTCTGGCGTTGCTTCTGGTGTAGTTTCGGGAGCTGTTGCTTCTGGTGTAGGTTCAGGAGCTGTTGCTTCTGGCGTAGGTTTTGGTGTTGAATCAGCAGGCAATGGCTCTGGTATTTTCACTGTTGGCCCTGATTCTTGCACAGGCTCTACTGGTTCAGCGGCTTCTGGAGATACTTCTCCACGAATAAGATATTCTATAACAAATTCGTCATTTTCAGGAGGTCCAATTTTACCTTGAATTGCCTTCATGTAAGAAAGCAACTCTCTTTTATCATGAGCGGAAGCCCCTTTATTTAAAGCTTCATTCCATTTTTCATTTAAGACTTCAATAGCTGTTGGAGGGTTAGCTTGTTTATCTGCAAGTAATGGCCAAAGTTCACTCAAATTATCTCGCTTAAGAAAAAACGTCTTTATACTTCTTTCAGCAGAAAGTTCACGTATTCTTTCATTTACTGTTGCTGATGCAGCATTATAATCTTTTTCACTTATCTCATTAACTATCTGCCAAATCTCATGCGAGGATTTGTGTTGCTGTTGAAGTAAATTTTCAATAACTGGTGTTACATCTCCGTTATTTGCTCGTATTGCATCTGCTACCTTTATTCTTTTTTCTAGATCAACTTGAATATCAGTTTTACTTTCAATAAGTTCAATCTTTTTTTCCATTTCTAAATATGCATCTACATCTCCGCCTTCTGCACGAATATCACGTATAAGAATATCAACATACTGTTCTCCATCACTATGGCTATCTAAAGACTCACCAGTCTTTGCTACATATCTTTCAAGAATTTCATTATTTTCTAAAATATTTCCTTTTGCTTCTTCTGAAAGTTCTGGAACCATTTTACTATACTCATCATCAGAAAGTCCCTCGCGAAGGAGCCCGTCCCAATCTGCTTTTGCTAACTCCTCTGCTGTAACTTTATCAATATCTCCGCTTACAAGTTCCAAACCATATTTTTCTGGATTTGCTGTTATCTTATCTTTTAAATAATCTATAGCGTGAGTTTTCACAGCTTCATCACCATTAAAATCATACCCATGAGCTTCTACATTTTTTTCGATTGCATCCCATACACTATTTCCTCCTGCATAACCTACAGGATGATGTTTATCAAATGCATCAATTCTTTCTTCCTCTTCGGTCATATTATCTTCATAATCGGGATGCCCAGGTATATTCGGATTCCCTGGATGTTCAGCATCTGGGGCAGAAGCCTTCGCTGAAGGGACTTCTGTATCAGTACTTATGCCTTCACTATCTCCTCCACCTCCTGTTACAGTTTCTGGAGGAGCGCCTCCTCCTTCTACTGCCTCATCTCCAGACTCTACTAAATCAGGAATATCATCAGAAGCAATTGCGTCACGTGCAAGAGAACCAGCAAAGGCAAATCCTGCGCCAATCATTGCACCTTTTATTGTATCGTCTTTTATTTTCTTTTTTCGAGCTTCAGTTATTTTCTTTTCTCTAAGTCCTAATAATTTATTAAGTCTTGATTCAAGATCAGATTTCACCTTTCCACCATCTCCCAAACACGCAACAACAGCTTCAGCTTTTGAAAGCGCAATAATAAGTTCATGTTGTGAATTTGCCCCATCTACTCCAGAACCATAAGATATGCGTCCTGCACCCACCTTTTCACGTGTATAGTTAATACGTACTCTAAGAGAATTTATCAATTTTTCTTTTTTTACACTCCCATCACCATCATCATTAAACCGAGCCAATACTTTTTCACGTATTGAATCTAATTTTTTAGAAGATGCAAGAGCATCAATATAATTTTTCTTTTCATCACTTTCATCTTTTTCACCTTTTCTTGCATAAACATCACGTTCACGTAACTCTCCTTTTGAACGGCCAAATGCACGCATTCCGCCTATTCCAGCACCTACAGCAGTAATACCACCAGTTGCGGCAACGGCAGGTCCAGCAGTAACAAGCCCTAACATACTTATAGTGGCAGATCGCGCAGCAAAACCTCCCGCAAAAATTCCAGCTCGCTCTGCTAGTAATGTTTTTATCGCACTTTTCCATGCTTTTTGATCAGAAATATCTTGCAATGCTTTTTCAACATCTGGATGTGTATTTAAAAATTGATTTAACTCCACACTGCTCTCATGACTAATCATCAATAATGAAGCTTTAAGGTTTGGCTCTTCTGATTTAGATTTAGTACGATATAATTCCAGTAATTTATTTTTTGCTTCATCATATGTTTTTTTTGCTTCATTAAATTTCTTTCTTTCAGATCTTGATGCCCCCTCCAGTCCCCATTCTTGTGGTATTCGTGCAAACGCATTTGCGACTAAATTATAATTATCAACTATCATTTGTTCTTCTTCTGATAATCCTTCGATCTTAAAAGCAAATTGTATTTCTAGCATACCATCATTAACTACCACCTCAGGACCATCTTTTGCGCGCGTAACTAACATTTCTAAAACAGGTTTATGAACAGCTAAGCCACCCTGCATTAAATCCTTAGCGGCAATCTGTTCATGCTTTGCAACTTGTACATTTTTTGTAATCGCTTTCCACATTCTTCCTAAAAATTTCGATGTTGAAGCATCAGCGTCCGCTGTTCGTCGTCCTTCGTCCTGGATACGTCCATAAGTTAATTGTTTAAGATTTTCCAAAACAAGTAATTGCCTACCAACAGAAAGTTCCGCAAATTCTGGAATCTCTTTAACATCATCTGGATTTAAACCAAACTCTTTTAATTCTGACAAAACAGAATCATCTAATTCTTTTTTTTCACTTCTTTCTTCTGCTTTATCCTCCGTGCTTACAGGTTCTGCCTCAGATTCTGATTCGGGCTCAGGATCTGGCTCAGGATCTGGTTTAGGTTTAGGCTCAGATTCTGATTCGGGTTCAGGATCTGGCTCAGGATCTGGTTCTGCCTCAGATTCTGATTCGGGTTCAGGATCTGGCTTAGGTTCAGGGTCAGTGGTAGGTTCGGGTGTGGGTTCAGGATCTGGCTTAGGTTCAGGGTCAGTGATAGGTTCGGGTGTGGGTTCAGGATCTGGCTTAGGTTCAGGAGGAGGATCTTCTTCGCCGCGCATCTTTCGTTCAAGTCGCAATATTTCTTCTTCATTCGCACGCAATTCATTTTCAAAAACTGCAACTCTCTCTTCTATCGCACGATCTGCATTGGTACTGTCAAAATTTTGTTCTTTTAAAATCTTTTCTTTCTGGGGGCTACCGTCATTTCCTGCTTCATTTAACTCATCAAGCTGTTTTTTCAATTTTGTATTTTTACCCTTAAGTACAGTAATTTTTTTACGAATCTCCTTTTCTGAAAATGCGCCTTTATACTCTTGTCCGCGTGAACGATAATCAGAAACAACATTTATTTTAGATTCATCCGTTTCATCAGATGTTGATGTTGATGCAGATTCCGATTTAGATATAGGTATATCATCATCAACATCTAAAATATTCATGTCTTCTGGGCCTTCATTTGTGTTTGTTGCCCTATCTTGTGCTTCACCTATTTTTTCAAAATTTATTTCATTTGCACTTTTAATCTTTTTTTCAAAATTTTCTCTCTCTTCTTTGCCACGAGCATAATCTTTTGAAGGTACTGGATAATTCTCTCGCAATTCTTCTACTAAAGATTCATCGGCCTCACCACGACGAATTTGTAATTCTTCGTCTTTTGTTATTGCTCCTTCTAGCATGGCTCGACGCGCAACTTCATTACGCTCCCACTCTTCCTTACTTAACCTCTCTCTACCTTGAACATAAGGACCGGTCTGGCTTTCAAAATATTTATTCTGTTTTCTCATTCCATCTCTATACTTGGCATCATTTTTCGCTCTTTTTTCATCATAATGTTCAATGGTTTTAGTATCTACTGATTCTGGCTTTAATTCATCTCCACTAAAAACTCGTTTAGATTTTTTAGATTTAGATCCATTAATATCTGCTTCTGTTGGAATTCCTTCAGGTTTTTCCATATCTATAACCTTATTATATAAAACTAATGCAATAAAAATAATATATCATAAAAATAAGCAAAAATCTATAAAAAAAGAAATTAAACTGCTAAGTATTGACTTATACCCATTTTTTATATAGAATCTAGTCTACTAAATTATTTATTAAATAAGGGATTCCAGGCTTCGAGACAATTTGGATTTTCTTTTCAAGTGGCAAAGGAAACGTACTGTAGGTACGTTGACTGAAGTCACGAAGATAAAAAATACAAAGTGTCCGAAGAGACTGACGGATTTGTGGCTTTGCCACAAAACAGGTCAGTCGGCGTGGAAGCACTAAACAAAGATGTTAACTATAAGACTAGCCCGCACGGGCAGAAAAAATTCACCCTCCTATAGACTCGTGATTTCAGAAAAAACACGTGATACTTTTGGACGTTCACTAGAAATTTTAGGTCATTATCACCCATCTCAAAAAGATGATAAAGACAAACTTGTTATTAATAAAGAGAGAATCGAACACTGGTTAAGTAACGGAGCAGGAACATCAAAAACAGTTCATAATCTTTTACTTGATGCAGGTCTTATAAAAGGTGATAAGTTAAGAACTATCGGAAAATACAAAAGTGCAAAACAAGTTGAAGCAGAAAAGAAATCATCAGAAGAAAAACCAGAAGAAGTAAAAGAAGAAGATAAAAAAGGAGAAGCCCCAAAAGCAGAAGATAAACCAAAAGAAGAAAAACCTCAAACTCAAAAAATTGAAGCTCCGACTGAAAATAAGCAAGAAGACAAATAATAAAACAATTCTTTCAAACAAAACAACCTGGGTTCATTTAAAAAACCTGGGTTATTTTAAAACATTCTTTATTCAAAAAAATAATTACTTCTCAAATATTTTAATACTTTTATTCATTAGGTATGGTATTAATGGTGAAGCCATGCCTCCTATAACAGGTGCTAAAAAGTCAAAATTTATTAGATAATAACCACCTATCTTTGTTATTAATACAAGACCTATAAACGTCCACAGCAATCCTGCAGAAGTGCCAATAATAATATTTGAACGAAATGAACTTATTATAATATATAAAAAAACAATGGGTAGTGCAAAAGCAAAATAAAAAAAAGGCAAATGTTCTACAGAAAAAAATACTGGCAGATACAAATAGATCAAAAAATAATATATTGAAATAAATAATATACCCGTTAAAAAAAACACCCCATCTCGTTTTAAAAAATGTCCTAGCAAATAACATCATTCCAATTATGACAAAAGGTATGGGAGCATAACTAAACAATCCTATTAGTAAATCACTATCGATAAAAATTAATGGGGTAACAAAATAAAGTAAGTTTATTGTCATCATAGTAAAAATCAAAGATTGAAAATAAATACGAAATTTATTATTCGGATCTTTATTTATGACAGTGAGTACTAATAAAAAAGTTACAAACAATGCCATCCACGTTACTATATGAGGCGCCTCCCAAAGAATTAATTTCAAGTCACTTATTTCATCTCTTTCAGGTAAAAAAAGGTGGTAAAAAGAATTAAATACAATAGCTGGTATATATAAAATAATACTTACGATAAGCAGCTTCCAATGTCTAAACCTAGATAAATAATACCCGTAACCGCTGGCAAAAAATGCTAGGGCAAAACCCAAATAGGCGACATTATGTGAGGGCTGAAAAATTCTTTCAAAACCTTTTATACCATGCCACCACAAATCCCACGCTGCACCAACAATTACTAAAGCAAGGCCAATGGTAACTATCCTGGCAAGTATCAATAAAAATGGCGTAAAAATTTTATGATTACTTTTGTTAGGTAATATACTTACTACAATGATAAAAACCACACTAATTAAAAAATAGCTAGTATAGAATTAAACGTTAATAAATTTTCTGAAAACGATGGTTCTAATTCTATTTCTATTGGTGCATGTGCGTATAATGGGAAAGCGAAAATAAATGTTAGTGCAATAACTGCATAAAAATAAAAAATTTTCATAATTTAATTATACCACAAAACTAAAACATAAATTAAAACCACCTAAAAAATATTTTGTAGGTGGTGTTAGTCATTACGACCTTCACTTCGTTCAAGAGCTCGACTATGTACCGCTTCCATGGCTTTCCTCCGTTTCTGCCCTCGGCTTTGCGCCACTTCATACGCTTCTTTGTTCAGAGGATTTGAAAGCCACCTCCTAATCTCTTTTGCAACAAGGGGGCAAATAGTCGGACTTTCTTGTTGCTTACTCCAAGTCTTACCACACATACACCTAACCTTATGAGGATCATACTGATGCCCCATAGCAGGTTCGCAAGGACAGCCACATCCAGGAGGGAAAATTCTGTAAGGATCTTGGTTCTGGCTTTCTGCCGAAATATTTTTTCCCATTTCATCTCCTTTACCGCAGTGCTCAAAACATTTTGAGTCGAGTATTGTCGAGTATTAGAGACTAGAGACATAAAAAAATTTAAGCATAATATATCTTTTTTGTCAATAATATAGATGCTATTACATTGACATTATTAATATAATAATGTATGGTTTTCTTGTGTTTCGTGAAATACTGGTACTTCCGGTAGTTAAGGTCGACGAAATAGATTAGTAAGAATAGAAACGGCTGAACTTTCAAACTTTGTGGAAGTTCATGAAAAAACTATGGAACAAGATCAAAAATTCGTAGAAGACGTCGTTAAATCAATCGTTGGTAATCCCGACAAAATTAAAACTGAAAGAACAGTAGATGAAATGGGTGTATTAATCACTCTTCACGCTGCTCCAGAAGATATGGGATACATCATCGGTCGATCAGGTCAGACTGCTCGTGCAATTCGCACCCTGCTTAAAATAGTTGGTGCAAAAAACAATGCCCGAGTTAATCTGAAAATCATCGAACCTGAGGGTTCAGAAAAAAGACCCCCTAGACGAGATAGAGATGAAGACAGAAAAGAAACACCCTCAAACGACGTAGTTGATGATCTCAAGTTATAAAATAAACACCCAGGTAATCAACACGACAACTAAAAAATCCGCACATGCGGATTTTTTATGAAAAAATATGTTATACTTCAGGCATATATGGATCCAGAAATAATAGATAAATTAAAAAAATTCACAAAAATATTATCAATTATAATATTTTTTAGTGTAACCGTTATCCCTTTATTACTTAAAGGAAAGCGTGATGGTTACAGCGCTGGTCTTATCATTCTAATAATGCTCTTAATAGCAATACCTGGCATCCTTTATGCAATCGCTCGTATTGCTCAAAAAATGGCAGAGAAAAGGAGAGAATTGGACGTGGCAAGTGACCACACAGGAAATTTTGCATTGCTTTCAGGAGGAGTAGGAAAAGCAATATTAATCGCATTAGGAATAATTCTGGTATTCTTCATAATTGCATATTTCATACCAATGCCGTATAAAATGATAGCACTCCTGGCAATAGCCTATATATTATTCGGTATACTCTACTCAGCGAGATAAAAATAAATAATGAAATTCAATATACTCACGAGCTTTCCAAAAATCCTCGACTCATACATAAACGAGTCGATTTTAAAACGTGCACAAAAAAATAAAAAAATAAAAATTATCACGCACGACTTAAGAAAATACACTTCTGACAAACATAGAAATATAGATGACACGCCATACGGAGGAGGGCCTGGTATGGTAATGAGTATTCAGCCAATTCACACGTGCTTAAAAAAATTAAAACTATTTCCTTCCAAAAAATCGGAAAGGATAATTTTACTTTCCCCGCGAGGAAAAAATTTCACACAAGGTGATGCAAAAAGATTATCAAAATATAAAACACTTACTTTCATAGCAGGAAGGTACGAAGGCGTAGATGAACGAGTAAAAGAAAATATTGCAGATGAAGTTATTTCAATTGGCGACTACGTTCTGTCAGGGGGTGAGCTTCCAGCATTGATTATTATTGAAACTATATCAAGACTTATTCCAGGAGTTCTGGGAAAACACGAATCAGCAGTAAAAGATGACCACCCGCAATACACAAAACCAGAAAAATATTTCCCTAAAAAATTATCGAAAATAAGCTGGGGCGTTCCACAGGTATTGCTTTCCGGAAACCACAAAAAAATAGCAGAATTCAGAAAAAAGAAAAAGTGATAGAAATTTCAGATTCCAATCTAATTAATATTTTTCAGATTTAAGCTTCATATTTCAGGTCAATTTGCATTTTATTCTCAAGAGACAAAAAAGGCTAAAAGGGCTTTCAGATTTCGAGCAAGTTTGTATTTTCTTCTCGAAAGTCAAAGGAATCGTACTATAGGTACGATGACTGAAGGCTTGAAAAGAAAAAATACAAAATTGCCGAAAAAGCAAACCGACAAGCGGGCTTTGCCCGTTGTAAGGTTTGCTGGTCTGAAAGCCCAAATAAGCTTGACAGGATTTGTGGTATAACCTATAATAATACATGTAAAAAATGCTTAATTAGTTCCTAAGTATATATAACAATAAAAATATGTAAAACCACATAAAACCCCCAACTTTTTCAAAGGTTTTGAGAAAAAAGAGTGCAGTCTATGCGATTGATGGGTTTCACTCTTTTTTCTTTGTAAAAATCCCTACTACATGTTTAGGGAAGGAGAGCAGGGAAAAAAGTACGTTGACAATTAAGTATGTGATGGAATTCCCCAATTAAGACAATTCCAAATTTGGTGCTATATGCACCAAGGATAACTTCTTATCAGCTAGATAAGCGATTAGTAGGTTTTCGTTAACAACCTACATTATACCAGAGAGTTTGATCCTGGCTCAGGATGAACGCTGGCGGTGTGTCTAAGGCATGCAAGTCGAACGCCTCACTTCGGTGAGGAGTGGCAAACGGGTGAGTAACACATTGGTAACCTACCTCTAAGACGACCATAACTCGAAGAAATTTGGGCTAATAGTCGATGGTCTCATATTACATATGTAGTATGAGTAAAACTCCGGTGCTTAGAGAGGGGCCTATGGCCTATCAGCTTGTTGGTGGTGTAAAAGACTACCAAGGCTACGACGGGTAGCGGGTGTGAGAGCACGACCCGCCTCAATGGGACTGAGACACTGCCCATACTCCTACGGGAGGCTGCAGTCAAGAATCTTCCGCAATGCGCGAAAGCGTGACGGAGC
>CAZKTI010000027.1:0-7331 GCA_964555725.1 uncultured Gammaproteobacteria bacterium
GTTTTGTCTCAAACGAAATTATTTCACTCATAAATGATTTTCCAGCACGATCAAATGGTGTGGTGCCAACGAAAGTAACGCCGTCTTTACTTCTTACCCCAACCTTTTCTCCATCCAATGGGTCTGTATCTCCGAGTATGACAATTGCGTATTCTTGTCCTCCCGCTGTTATATCTAAGAGTGAACGAGGTGTGATATGCACTTCATTTCTTACTCCACTTCCGTCTGTTCGGAGTATAATATTTGCAGGAACGAGACAAAGATTGCCTGCAACGTATGCTGCATCTGCTTTTGTTCCAAATATTGATGAGAAGAATTTTTCTATATAGTAAACCACTTTATTCATAAGCCCTTCTGGTGGCGCAATTCTTACAAAGTGTGTCGAGCTATCATTTTTTACTAAGAGTGACCTTAGTCCAACTGGACATATTCCACTTTTTACATTCTTTACTAAGAAGATATTTCCACTAATGCTCGCTGTATCTATCGCTTTGTTAAAGACAACTTTTGCTACTCCGTTTCTACAAAAATTTTTTTCACCGTCAGTAGGGTTTGTGAGCCCAAAGTCTATTTGAGGTCTTGCAGAACAACACGATGTATATGAAACCCCATATCCTGCTCCAAGGCCGATGCCTATAGGGGGTACTTCACTACATTGCTCATCACGTTGGTATCCGCATCGTAAATTTACAATACCGCATTCACTTCCAGCATCTGTACACGCAATCGCTGGTTCACCGCCACCAGGTTCAACCGTTGCTACTACCGTTGTGGAGCATACACCTGAATTACATGCAGGGTCTGTGCCATCAGTTATAAAGTTTTGTACTGGGTCGGTGCTACTATCTGCAGGATTAATATCTAGAAGCGGCGTGTCTATAAAACCTACTTGTGGCGGGGTGTTGGGTGGTGCCCATCCAAAATAAGGTGCTGGTGATGCTGGATCTGACCAGTTAAAGTTAGTTGCAACTAAACGTTGGCCTCTTACGCTGCATTCATCTGGCGCAGAATATGCTTCACCAGTAAATGCATGAGAAATTCCTGTGACTCTTGCTGTTATTTCTCCTGGCGCTACGTTAATATGGTCTACAGAACATAAACCTGATCCGTCGCTAATCTTTGTTTTGAATACCCACTGATACAATCCACCTGTAGTATTTTCTTTTAATGATTCTCCGCTTGCACCAAAAATGCTTCCTGCATTTAATTCCACTTGGTAATATTCATCTTCATTTAAAGGTACTACAGATCCAAAACTAACTTGTGTTGTATATAGATTTGGTGGCGGTACTGCATGCGCCGGATCATCAACAAATATTAACACAGGATCAATTGCTACTGGTACACGCACTCCACATGTTGGGTCAGTGCCACAGCTAAATAAATTAATTGTTCCTCCGGGTGTTAGATCTGTTTTTAACACTCCGAGATTAAACCTTGCTCCAATTGTGGCATTTGTACACGCAGTTATGCAATCAGGATATCTTTCTACTACTTTCGGTACTTGGGTGTCTACTGTGAAGTTTGCTTTGCATGTTACTACAGGATTTACCTGGTTTGTTGTAATTACGTCAATTCTGCCTTTTGCTACTGCTGTTGCTGTTGTAACTGCTGGGGGTACAATATTTATTGGTGTTGGTGCTACGGTTGCAATTGCATTATCGCTTGAGACTACGTCATATGGGGTATCGGTTGTTATAAGATTACATGAACCAAATACTTCTGTTAGTGTAAATGCATATGTGTCTCCGATTTTTTCTACCTCTGCACCTTTTCTTGGATCTAACGCACATCTTGATGCTACACAAGGTGCTGGGTCATCTTTTGTTTTAAAAATCCATCCAAAATCTTCTGGCATTTCTATAGATGTTATCGCAGTCACCACCCCTGTTGGGCCTTCACGTATGGTAACTCTGTGCCACGTGTCGGGGTTAAGTAGAGTGCCTGGTGGAAGTACTGCCTGAATTGTGTCTGGTACTGGTGGTAAGAATTGTGATGAAGGTACTCGTGGAAGAATATCAAGCGCTATAGGGGTGAGAGATGCTCCTGCGCATGTTGAGTCATTACATTCTTCTAATTTAATAGCTTGAAATGGAAGGGGTGCTATCTCTGAGTTAAATCTAACGTTAAATTTTGAATTTACACATGCATTTTTTTCTCTATTTTTTGGTGATGGAGATTGTTCTAAGCTACCATTACAGTTTGTGCTAACAACTACACCAAAATCCTGACATGTACATCCAACATTTGTGTCACATACTAGAGAAGGACCGCATACTGGAGCAACAACACATGCAGGTCCCGGACCTGCGTTGCAGTTTCTCCCTGGCCCTACCTCTGTCTCAAAGGACCAGCTCTGCACACATTGGTTTTCTAGTCCATCACACGAGCTTATTCCGGGTGCAATGTCAGTTCTACATTGACCTTCAAATTTACCATCGCCACAGCATGACGACGTGCCGCCACCGCATATAAAACCAGGTGATGTACAAAGTCCCACGCTAAATTGTAATGGATTACTATCAAGGCCTCCTACCTCAACTACTAATGGACCTGTTTCAATAAAATCTGGTGCTTCAGCATCTACTCTTTCATCGCTCCAAGAATTTATTACTGTAGCATTTCGATTATTATAAAATCTTACATTACCTGCTGCTCCTAAGTTTTCACCAAAAATCGCTACTGGTGTACCTGGATTACCATTTGCAGGTTCTAGTAAACATATGTTTGGGCTCGGTGGAAGTAAATTATCTACTCTAAATTGTGGGGGTACTAACGCTGCTGAAGTGCCTATAGCTAAATCATGAGCACGTTCAACTATAATAAAATAACTTCCATTTGGAATAACGCCTGGTGGTATTTTAATAATTATTTGTGAGTCATTCCACAAGCCACCTTGGCATTCAGCTGGGAAAAGTGCTGGATTAAACACCTCCCAAAGCTCGTCTGCTGCTGTAGTTTCGTCCACAGACAAATATACATTACCTTCCGCATTTCCAAAATTAGTACCGATGATTGTTACATATTGTCCTTCTCCTCCCTCAGTAGGGGTAAAATCTAAAATAACTGGAACTTCTCCAGTTGCAAGAACATCAAAATTTAAACTGTTACTTACTAGCGTACCATCTGAAATAAATACACCTACATTGTTTCTCGGTGCAATATTTGGCACGGACACTCCAGTTATTTCATCTGGAGCTAATGCAAACATCGAGAGCGTTGGCGTTCCTCCCGCAGGAGCTGATGAGCTCTCATTTCCAAACGCTACTGCTACTAATCCTGGGTCTGGGAAAAGTTCAAACTTTTCTCCTTCAATAACAACTATTGCATCACCTCTTCCTTTATCTGGATCAATCCTACATAGTCCTGGTCCTGGTGTTCCGTCATCATATATAAACTCTGCTACATTACTTCTGTGAGTTTCGGCACCTCCATCTTTCCAGATTTGCACTAACCATCTCTCTCCTGAAGAAATCCCCGGTGGCATTGCTTCTGGTGGTGATATTATTATTTGTTCGGTGTCCCACCCACTAACACCACATTGAACATCTGCGAGTATTCTTATTGATGGGTCTGCTTTATTTACGAAATATATCTCACTTAATCCTTGTACGGGGCCAAAATTGCTACCTGACACTGTCATAAACTGGCCAATGCCTGCTGCTGGGAGCCCTCCACGCGATCTTCCGGTAGACAATGCACTTACGTGTGGACTTATTATTGGAAATACAGCTGGATTACTCGTTAGGTTATTATCCCCACTACGGATAACTACATCGCCCGTTATCGCGCCATTACTACCTCCTGTAGCAGCAGGAATATAAACTTGCACTTCCGTAGGGTCCCAAGATACAAAGCATGAACGAGTTGGCTGATATTCTCCTGCTCCATCAGAAAGACAAACATCGTTTGCTAATGTAGAAACTTTATTTTCAAAAATAACTTCTCCGGTGCTTCCAAAATCATTTCCATCAATAGTAACTACATTTGCATCAGCAGGTGCAGTATCAGTATCATATAAACCTGTTCCTACGATTCCAGAAATTTCTGGTGTACATCTTGCCGTAGTTCCTGTGTCAAACGACCATGTATAATCTCCTCCGGCACTACCATTTGAATCTCCATCTAAGAAATTGCCACAGCTATCTCTTACCACTGCTCCATTTAATACTGGTATAAAGTTTGTTGATTCTTCAAACAATGTTCTTGGTGTTGCAGAAAACCGAGTGTTTCCTGACACTACCCTTTTTGAAAATGTTGGAACCGGTCCCGGACCCACACTAAATGCTGCGTCATCTAGTAATGATGAACGTAACATGGTTTCTGAAAAATCTACACGAATTGTTTTTGCAAGACAAATATTTGTATCGCCATCAGCTGGGTCTGTAAATATTACTGTTGGAGGTGTATTGTCTCCAGTGGCTCCCGTAGTAAAAGTCCACGTTTCACTACCCCCAAGGTGTTCATTATCTACAGATCGTATGCCTCCTCCTGAGTTACTTACTAGTTCAACTAAATACTTACTATTTATATTTAAGTCAACTGAGGCATTAAATTCTAGAAAGCGCGAATTCTCTCCTGAACTATTTAATGATGTTGCGGTTCCAGCAAGTGCAGCTCCACGAACCAAGCATGGTTGTGGTTCTGCGCCGATACACTCGTGAACATTTACATTAGTTCCTGCTATTAATGTATCGTTATTTACCTCGTTGTTAAATTCTGCTGTAATAAGTACACAAAGAGCTGCATTAATATTTCCTTCTGGATATCTGTTTACTACCCTGAAGCTTCCTGTTCCTGGTGGTTCTGGGCATGAACTAGTATCTCTTGGTCCCCATGTGTCAGGTGCAATACATGTTCGCACTGCACACCCTCCTGGTCCTGATGTGCGAATATCTCCAACATTACAAAGGTCGCCACCAGTAGCTCCTCCTAAAGAACGTATAACAAAAAGTGCAATTGACCATGATAATAAAATTATTGCTAGCCCTATGGTAGCGTTTATTAACGTTCTTCTTGCTCTTGCAATCTGATCTTGATTCCCTCCTGCTGTCATCCATAAAAATCCCCCGTAGAGAATAATTACAATAGCTAGTATTCCTAAAAAGCCAAGTGCAATATTAACTATATTTACGATAACGTCTCGAATGTCTGTTGTTCCAATATCGCTTCCACCAATGTTACCTGCTCTGTCAAAGCCATTTTGAATCACTCCTTGAGCAAACACTTCTGAACCTACAAATAAACCGCTGGTTATAAGTACCGCTATAATGAAGCTAAATATAAATGCAAATGTGATTTTTTTCTTTATCATACTTATGGTAATTCACAGGTAGGAAATGTTGCTAGTGCTGACCATGGCACACCCTCTGCCCAACCTATTTGAGATCCTGCGTTTGGTACTCTTGCACAAAAATGCCCGCCTGCATCTCCCTGGTTAGCGTCAGCACATGGTAAGAAACAATTTTGAAAAGCGTCTTTTATTCCTGATCCAATACGTACTCCGTAATTTGTTTCTGGTGCAAATGGTGTGTGGTTAACAAAAATATATGCCTCATTAGATAGTGGCCCTAAATCACAATCTTCACCTTCTGAGCTTAGTGCATTTTCATCACCACATGTTGCTGTTGGGTTTCCCTCATGTGTACAATCAAATGCACACCCAATTCCGCTGTCACAATCTTCACCTATGTCTAAATTGCCGCCGTTACCGCAGGTAGCACCTTCTTTAAGACAGATACTACTGCAACCATCTCCGGGGTCGCTATTTCTATCATCACACGTCTCGCCTTTTCCTGGCTCAATTATTCCATCTCCGCACAAAATATTTCCTGTTCTTAAACAAAATCCTGTTAATGGTGTTCCTGGGTTTATACCACTACCAAGTGCTGGCCCTCTGCATCCTGGATCATCTGAATCATCACACACCGGTGGCACTCTGCATCCTGGATCATCTGAATCATCACACACCTCTCCATTTTCTAATACACCATTACCACAACAGTTTGTTCCTGCAATTGAGCTACATGAATCTGAACCAAGCAGTAAACACGTACCTGCCTGACAAAAGCCTGGATCTGATAACCATGGTTCTGCATTTGTGTCACATTCTTCTGAGTGTGTTACCAGCCCATCTCCGCATGTTGCAGTTCCTTCGTTAAGACAAATTTTACTGCATCCATCAAATGAACGTGTGTTTCCATCATCACAGTCTTCTCCTGTTTCAATACGAGAATTACCGCATATAGATTCAAAAACAGAATCAGAACCTTCATTTAAGCATAGCCCACTACATCCGTTACCATTCGTTCCATTGGTCCAGTACCCTGTTCTTCTTGTAGGGTCTACAAGAGTCACATATTCTTTTCCATCTCCATACTTACCGTTTGGTCTTACTGTAGACATTGAAAGCTGTTTGTCCATTTTAACTGATAGTGGATCTTTCATGCTTACCCCGGTTGACCCTGTGTTAGGTAATCGTTCAGAAATTAGTGGAGGGATAATATCTATAGTGTCGTTTGTGGTAAATGTCCAAAATGCGTTATCACCATCATCTTCGTTAAGAGGAATAACGCCTATGTTAACTGGACCAGTAACTGATACTTCACCTCCTGTACCGTCTCTATCACCATCAAATGGATTTCCGGCAGCATCCTGTATTCCATCTATAACATTTTGAGTTATAGCTGCGTCTGTTGTTATTGTTGTACTAATAGTTTCATTTGCTGGTAAGCAAAAAATAGGGTCGCCGCACGTATTTAATACTTGACCTTCGCATCGCTCCTCTGGGAAAAAATCTATGTTCCTGTAATCTCCCGCTAAAAATACGGTACCGGGTATAGTTACTCCTGATGCACTTACTACTACGGAGTCAACATCACCGGGATTTAATGAAATGGGGTTAATTACTTCGTTAAATGTTATGTTTATAACTATGTTTCTTGGGTTATCGCTTCCTGCGCGCGGACGATAGCTAACTACATATGGTGGCGTGTTATCTATAAATGTACTTACTTGAAATCCCCAATCAAATCCAATTCCTGTTGCTGATAGAGAGGCAAATGCGTAATCACCATTTGCTTTTTTTATTCCGCCTTTTAATCGAACTGTATAATTTGTTGGTTCTGTAGGACTTCCAAGTAACGGTGGTGTGAAATCAAATGTTCTTTTGTCTGGTGTAGCTTGCACTTGAGTAACACATCCACCATCATCTAATATACTTCCGTCTCTCTCGTCAACAATTTCAACGTTAGAGTTACCTTCCCCACCACATCCTTCAATAAATCCAGCTCCATCAATAATACTAGCGACATCCATTGGTTCTTTAAATG
>CAZKTI010000027.1:7431-9005 GCA_964555725.1 uncultured Gammaproteobacteria bacterium
TCAATAAATCCAGCTCCATCAATAATACTAGCGACATCCATTGGTTCTTTAAATGTTACAAAAATATGTGTATTCCTTGGGATATCTCTTGCCCCTGGTGGCGGATACACACTCTGAATAATTCCATTTCCCAGAGACCCTCTGCCAACACCACCTCCACCACTTCCAGGACTTCCTGTAGTGCTTCCCAATAATGAATTAATTATGAATGTGGCAATTGCCCATGAGAGTAAAATTATTCCTAGTCCTATGGATGCATTTATAAGTGTTTTTCTTGCGCGATCAACTTGTTCTTGGTTTCCCGCTGATGTCATCCATAGAAACCCTCCGTAAATAATAACTACGATAGCTAGTATCCCTAAAAATCCAAGAGCAATATTTATAATATTTACAATTATATCTTGGAGGTCAGTAGTTCCTATGTCCGTGCCTCCGATGTTAGTCGCTTGATCAAATCCGTTTTGAATAGGAGTACCCTGTGCGCTAGCACCAGAAGCAATTAATGCTAGAAACAAAAAAACCACTACGAAAACTTCGAGTGATAGTCTTTTTTTATATCGCTTCTGTTGTTTGACAAGCATGGGTTGTTGTTTTTGAAACTTTTAAGTAATTTTTTCTTTTAGTAATTTAGAAACTCTCGAACCATCTGCAGCTCCTCCTACTTTTGTCATTACCTGCTGCATCAATGGTCCAAATTGTTTATCTTCTCCTGCTCCTGAAATCACTTCATCAACTATTTTTACTAGAGCTTCATCTGATATTTCTTCTGGGAGAAATCTTTTTATGATTTCCTTTTCCGTTCCTTCCTTTTCTGCAGAGCTAACTCTACCAGCTTCTTTGTAAGCTTGCGCTGCTTCATCTCTTTTCTTAACTTCTGTTCTCAATACTGCAATTGCGTCTTTGTCTGTAAGTTCTCCTTTTTTTGCAATTTTTTGATTGTTCAAACTCGCAATTAACATACGAAATGTGGAAATTTCGTCTTTTTTTGAAGCTTTCATTGCGTCTTTTAGAGCAACCTGAATATCATCAAGAATCATAAGTTATATAATTAACGATAATTTTTTTTACGTTCAAATGGTTCTTCTTTTAGTTTCCCGATTTTACGAAGGTATTCCTTCTCATCGCGAATTTTTGTCCTTCGCACTGCGTCTGTACGCTCTTGGTTTTTGCTTTTCGATTTTGAGAAATATCGAATTGATCTTGCCTCGTACAGTTTGCCACTCTGTTGTAAGCGTTTATTGAAACGTCTGAGTAGACTTTCGAAGGATTCACCTTTTTTTCTTTTGACTTCTATCACTAAAGTCACCGCCTTTCAAATGTTAACTTCGGTCTTTCGCCTAGTGGTCTGAAAGCCCTTAAATTAATTATTGTATATTAAAATTATTATAGTGATTTTCTTTTGAGAAGTCAAGAAAAATTAATGTATACAAATATTTAGGGTTTTCAGAATTTGAACCAGTTCGGATTTTCTTCACGAGAATATATAGGGGTTTCAGATTTCGGGTCAATTTGTATTTTCTTCTTGAAAAGCGAAATGAGCCGTACTAATAGTACGGTGAATGAGCATTTGAAAG
>CAZKTI010000028.1:0-7023 GCA_964555725.1 uncultured Gammaproteobacteria bacterium
AATCTTTAGTATGCACAACGCCATTTCCATTTCTCGCAGTTTCAATTGCTGATTGTTTGAATATTCTAAATTTGTAAAAGTTAAAAGGAGCACCTGCTGAATAACGTATTTCTTTATAAAAAAGAGGACCTCGAGACTTAGGGATAAATATGTATTCAAGTAAAAGTAGAACTACAGATATTAAAATAAAAGGGCTTAATAGTACAAGTAATAAAAAACTGATGACTATATCAAAAGTTCGTTTTGATGCAGGAAAAGGAATAGGAGAGACGTTTGTATCAAGTGTATTGTTCATTACTGCCCTTTTCGAGATACAATTGTTTTTATGGTCTTAAGAGTAATAGCTAAATCAAGACCAAGAGAGCGATTTTTTAGATAATATAAATCGTATTGTAATTTTTCAAGAGTTTCTTCTTTTGAGCCTCCATAAGCTGGCCCCATTACTTGTGCCCATCCGGAAAGTCCGGGTTTTATCAAAAGACGTTCTTTATAAAACGGAATTTCTTTTGTGAGCTCTTCCACAAATACAGGCCTTTCAGGACGAGAGCCAATGAGACTCATATCACCTTTTAATATATTCCATAATTGCGGAAGTTCATCTATTCTTGATTTTCGTAAAAATTTACCAACTCGAGTTACTCTAGAATCATTTTTTTGAGCCCACTGTGCTCCATGTTTTTCAGCATCTTGTTTCATAGAACGATATTTGATAGCTAAAAACTTTTTTCCCATATAGCCAACTCGAGTTTGTTTAAAAAATATAGGAAACCCACTATCTAAGATAATAACAAGAGCTACAAAAGGTAGTAGTAGAATAGAAAAGAAACCAAGAATTAAAGAAATTATAATATCAAAAAATCTTTTTATAACATCAAACATTCGTTTTGTTTCACTTGCAAAATTTTCTAAAACCCATGCCTGCCCAATTTGATTAACAGGAATTTTACCTGTGACTTCTTCATAAAATCTAGGTAGATTAACAATACGTATGTTCGGATTTAAAACATTATATAAAGAAGAGGTTATTTTCGGATTTTCATATATGTGTAGTGATATAACTACTGTCTGAATATCATGTTTGTTAAGTACTGTATTAAATACACTATCATTTACATTGTACGTTGGTATAGAATTATTATCTTTTGCCGTTTCATCAATAATTGCTTTAACTGAATATCCAAGCTGATTATGATTTTTTATGTAAGTAATAAGTTCATTTGAAATTTCATTTATCCCTACAAAAAGCACTCCATTATGAAAAGTTGTACTGCCATAAAACCTTTCCATTATTGCACGGTACATATAGAGTAAGATTGTAAAAATTAATGAAGATAATATTAGTATTGTTTGTGGTTTTATGCTCCATATATTTTGAGTTACATAAAAAAATACAGCAGCCAAAGCCGTATTAATAAGCATACTAGTTATAATACTATTCATTCGCTCACTAGCATTACGTGAACGAGAAACTAGGTATAAGTCATTAATATAAAAGACAATAATCCAAAAAATTAGTACTACAGAAAAAGCAGGTACATGATCTGCCATAACATCAGTGGTGATAAATTCGAGTTTTCTGATCGTTAGACCAATCCAGAGTGATGCGTAAAATATAGCAATATCACCTATAAGAAGAATGATTTTTTTAATATCTTGTGTCATATATTTATAAAGTATACAAGTAATACCACATAATGTCTTGCTTTTCAAGTACATATACTATAGACTCTAGAAAACAGTTTTATGCATAAACGCATTATTTTTTTTGTATTATTTGTCCTAATAACGCCTCAAGTGGCGTATTTTAAAACGGCAAACGATACACTTTTATCAGAGCAATATCACTTACAACAAGTGAACATTTTTGATGCATGGGAATACACAACAGGATCAGAAAATGTTGTTGTAGCAGTTATAGATACAGGTGTTGATATTGATCATCCTGATTTAAAAAATAATATATGGATAAATGAAGATGAGATTAGTGGGGATAATATTGATAACGATGGAAACGGATATATTGATGACGTGAATGGATGGGACTTTATTGATAATTCAAATGACCCAAGACCAAAATTAAGAACAAATTATATAGCAGGCGCTATGATGCATGGGACGTTGGTATCAGGAGTAATTGGTGCAGAGGGAAACAACGTACAGGGAGTGTCTGGAATCAATTGGGATGTATCTTTAATGCCTTTGAGAGTATTAGACCACGAAGGAAACGGAAATTCTCGCATTGTAAAAGACGCTGTGAAGTATGCAATAGATAACGGCGCAGATATAATTAACCTAAGTTTTGTGGGAACCGCATTTGATGGGCAATTCGAGGACGTAATCCTTGAAGCATATAATAAAGGTATAGCTGTGGTTTCTGCAGCAGGAAACGAAGGAGAGGATCATACCGTAAGTGATTTAGACTTAATAAAGCATTATCCGGTGTGTCATTCAGGAAGTATTGGTGTAGCAGGCGTTGACGAGCTAGACAAAAAAGCTTCATTTTCAAATTTTGGAAACGCATGCATCGATACAGCTGCTCCAGGAAAGCAAATCATATCCACAAGTTATTTTCAGCCAGCACTTGAAGACTTTAGAAGTTTCTATTCAAATGCATGGTCAGGAACTTCTTTTTCAGCACCAATTGTAAGTGGTGCAATAGCCTTGTTAAAATCATATGTTCCAGAAAAACCTGCAACAGAACTTGCAGATATTCTAGTAGGAACCGCAGATAATATAGATGTTGTAAATCCACTATATGCAGGACAGCTTGGCTCAGGAAGAATAAATATTGCAAATGCATTTAAGCATGTAGCAACAGGAGTAGTGCCAGAAACAAAAGCCCCACCAAAAGAAACACCAAAGACTATTGTGCTTCCTAGAATTTCAACTCTTTCTGCTACAAACGGAACATCAAAATACGCAACATGGTCTCGTTCAGGAGATTCTCAAATTTCTCAGTCACTTCAATTTCCATTCACATTTGAATCAATGGCAATAGCAGATATAGATAACGATCGTGTGATGGAAATTATTGTAGGAAGTATTAAAGGTCAAAAACCATACGTAACGATTTATAACACAGTAACAGGTGAAGTAGAAAATAAATTTTTAGCATATAACGAATCTTTTACAGGAGGAGTTAGAATTTCAATAGGAGATGTTGACGGAAACGGATACAAAGATATCATAACTGTTCCAGCTTCAAACGGAAGAGGGCATGTAAAGGTATTTAATTTTCAAGGTAATACATATTTAGATTTTACATCAACTGATTCAGGAGATGTTGGCGGGTTTTCTGTTTCAGCATTAAAGCTTCAAAACGGTAGAAGCGATATCATTATTAACAGAGTAGGAACAGACTTATTATTAAGATATGATAGAAACGGAAAATTAGTATCATCTTTTTTTGCCGGACATCCAACACCAGAAAAAGGTTTATTCATAGCAACGGGAGATGTTGACGGAGATACAATCTCAGAAATTATAATTTCAGCACGTTTAGGCAGCCCCCTAGTTAGAGTATTAAGTATTGATGGAAATACTAAATCATCATTTCTTGCATATGGTGCAAATTTTAGAGGAGGCGTATCAGTAGGTATTACAGACGCTACTGGTGATGGAATTAATAATATAATTACAGGCGCAGGGCCAACAGGTGGTCCACATGTAAGGACTTTTAATATAGCAGGAGAGCTACTAGGCCAATTTTTTGCAGACTCAGAAAATTATACTGGTGGAGTTATAATTGCAGAATAGTATGAAAAAAATAATTCATGCAATAAGGCATCACTGGTTTTTTCATAAATACCCAACGACAAAAGAATTTATTAAATATTCAGCGATCGGAGTTATTGTAACGCTGTTAGATTTTGGAATTTATGCACTACTAACGCGAACTTCGGAATGGTTAGGGGAACATTTTCTTTTAGCAAATTTAATTGCTTTTGTAGTAGCAACGAGTGTTAGTTTTTTTGCAAATAAAAATTGGACATTCAGAAATCACGAAGAAGACCACATAATACAATACCAAAAATTCTTTGCAGTAAACGTTATAGGTCTTTTATTAAGCCAACTAATACTATTTATACTTGTTACAACGGTTTTTTGGCATGACATGCTAGCAAAGGCAGTAGCAACGATTGTAGTAATAGTATGGAGATTTATATTGTATAAACATTGGATTTTTAAATAAATTTGATATAATAAAGGATACATATGGTAGCATCAAAAGAAAGAAAAAATGTACTTATTACGGGAGGCGCTGGATTTATTGGCTCACACTTAGCAGAAGAGTTAATAGAACACACAAATGTAATAGTAATAGATAATTTTATAACAGGAAGTGAGGCAAACATAGATCACTTATTACGCCTGCCTAATTTTATTTTTATAAAGCACGACCTTACGGAACCAATAGACTTAAACGAACAAGTAGAATTATCTCGATTTAAAGTTAAATACAAAGGTATTCAAGAAATTTATCATTGTGCAGCTCCAACATCCCCAAAACATTTTAGTAAAAATAGAGTAGAAACAGCGCTAGCAAATTCACACGCAACAGCAAATGCGCTAGCAATGGCAGTGCAATACAATGCAAAGTTTATGCACTTCTCTTCTGCGGTCGTGTATGGACCACGTACAGAAGAAGTTACATATGCATCGGAAGAAGATTTTGGATCTGTTGATATGCTTTCATCCAGAGCTTGTTATGATGAGGGAAAACGTTTTGCAGAAACATTAGTTTCTACATATAAACAAGTATATGGCATAGACGCAAAGATAGTACGTTTGTTTAGAACGTATGGTCCACGTCTTACATTAAATGACGGGCACATGTTATCTGATTTTGCCTACGCTGCGCTTAATAACAAGGATTTAGTTATTTTTGGAGGTGAGCAATTTTCATCATCATTGGTTTATATTTCAGATGTTATTAATGCAGTTATAAATTTAATGAAAACAGAACTTACTGGACCATATAACATTGGAGGAGACGTAGAAATAAACATGACTGAAGTAGCAAAAAAGGTCATGGAATTAACACGGTCGACTTCAAAAATTATGTATAAAGATAATATCGAATTCATGTCACCAATGCTACTACCTAAAATTTCAAGAATAAAAAAAGATATTGGCTGGTTTCCAATTGTACGACTTGATGAAGGATTGGCAAAAACAATTGATCACCTAAAAGCGCAAAAGAGTCTCCTTCGGTATAGTCATGAGACAGGTGAAGATGAAAAACCAAAAGAATAACTCTAACGTATATATTGTAATACCTGCATTTAATGAGATGCAAAAGGTAGGTAAGGTTGTGCTTTCACTAGCTCAGCGCGGTTATTCCGTTGTTGTAGTAGATGATGGCTCAACCGACGATACATTTGAGAAAGCAAAAGAAGCTGGAGCAGATTCTTACAAACATCTAATAAATGTAGGACAAGGAGCTTCCTTGCAAACTGGCATCGACATTGCACTGAATAAAGGTGCAGAAGTTATTGTTACCTATGATGCAGACGAACAGTTTGATCCAGATGATATCAACGCATTATTAGAAAAGATAAAAACCCAAAACACTGATGTAGTACTTGGAAGCAGATTTTTAAAAAAACAGAATATCCCATTTACACGAAAATTACTTTTAAAGTTTGCAACCATATTTACGCGAGTAACAACAGGATTGTCAGTAAGTGACACACATAATGGACTAAGGGCATTTACTAGAGAGTCTGCTAAAAAAATTTCAATAACTCAACCGAGGATGGCACATGCATCTGAAATCCTTTCAGAGATTGCAGAGCTTAAATTACGAATAGTTGAAGTTCCAGTAACTGTAAGATACACTGAGTATTCTTTAGGAAAAGGTCAAAAATCATCTGCAGGAATACGTATTTTATTCGATTTACTATTTAGAAGATAATATGGCAACTATTCAAATAATATTACTAATTTCTATACTTTTCATTATAGGAAGAGTGATTTTGCAATATCATAAAAAGAAGATAGATGCTAGATTGTTTATAGGATGGTTAGTATTATGGGTTTCCGGCGCATTTATAGTGATTGTACCTGATAGTGTTAATCGTATAGCAGATATTGTTGGCGTTAGTAGAGGTGCAGATGTAGTAATTTATATTTCACTTATTTTAATATTTTTTCTTTTTTTTAAAATATATCAACGAATCATTTCACTTGAAAAAGATATTGTAAAGATTGTACGCGCATTATCGCTTAAGGATACAGATTATGACGAAACAGAAAAAACCTAACATATCAATAATTATTGTCACGTATAATAGTGAGAAGTACATACCAAAATTATTTCAGACTTTGAATGCCCAATCATATAAAGGGGGTTTAAATATTATTGTTGTAGATAATAATTCTCAGGATTCAACAGTACAAAGTATTGAAAATAATGAAGTAAGAGTAAATTTAATAAAAAACCAAAAAAATAAAGGATTTGCGGGTGGCGTTAATTTAGGGATAGATGAGGCGGTTAAAAAAGGTGCTGATGCTGTCATTCTTTTAAACCCAGACACATACGTAGCACATGATTTTGTAGAACAACTTGTAAATGGTGCATTCATTACAGACGACATAGCAACAGCACAAGCACTCCTTCTTCTCGCTCAAAGCCCTGAATTAATTAATACGGCGGGAAATAGTATGCATTATCTTGGATTTGGGTATGGAGATAAATACAAACACAATGTTTCTGAAATTGAAAAAGACACCGTATTTGATTGCACGTATGCAAGTGGTGCAGCGGTTCTAATAAAAAAAGAAGCAATTGAGAAATACGGAAAATTAATAAAGGATTATTTCATGTATCATGAAGACTTGGAATATGGTATTCGCATGTTACTTGCAGGAAGAAGAAACGTAGTGGTAGCAAATTCACGTGTTTATCATAATTATTCTTTTAAAGAAAGTATTTTAAAATACTATTTTATGGAACGGAACAGACACAGATTTATGTTTTCACATTTTTCAATAAAAACATTATTAATTATTATGCCTATA
>CAZKTI010000028.1:7033-8778 GCA_964555725.1 uncultured Gammaproteobacteria bacterium
ATGCCTATATACGTGGTGACTGAAATAGCTTTATTTGCTGCAAGTTTTTTTGCACACACCACTCGAGACAGACTTCATGTATGGGCATATTTTTTTAAACTATCAACTTGGAAAAAGATAATTTCTGAAAGGAAGATGGTGGCATCAATAAGAAGAGTATCTGACAGTAGATTAATACCGTTTTTAAGCGATGGCGTTTATTTTCAAGACAACGATACTAATTTCTCAAGATATATCGCAAACCCAGTTTGGAGGGTATACTGGAAGTTGGTTAAAAGATTTATATAAATGTCTAAAAAAATAGCAGTAGTAACAGCAACGTTTCCTCCTTACAAAGGTGGAATGGGTAATGTTGCTTGTAATTTTAGTCATATACTAAGTGAGCGAGATTATAAAGTTAGGGTGTTTACTCCTAAATACTGGAAATTTCGTGAAGATGAAAATATTCCATTTACTGTAAAATATTTACGCCCATTACTAAAGTATGGAAATGCAGGCTTTGTACCACAACTTTTTTTCCATTTACTCAGCACTAGCACAATTCATCTTCACTTCCCTTTCTATGGTGGAGCAGAAGTAGTACTCCTTAAAAAAATATTATTTCCAAAAACCAAACTTATACTGCAATACCATTTTGATACAGTTGGCACTGGGATAACACGATATATTTTTAAAGTATACAAAATATTATTATACAAATCATATTTTAAACGTGCTGATGCAATTATATTTACAAGTGAAGATTACCGGAAGTATTCACATGTCTATGATCTTTCTGAAAAATATCAAGATAAAGTCACAATTGTTCCAAATGGCGTGCAGTATACACATTTTGCATTTCCAAGAAATACTGCACTACTAAGACAAAAATTAGGCATTGAACAACGTTCTTTCGTAGCATTATTTGTAGGGTGCTTAGATCAGGCACATTATTTTAAAGGATTAGATGTACTATTTGAAGCAATAAGTATCATTTCAAGAAATATGAGTAAACCATTCCATCTTGTTATTGTTGGAGCCGGAGATATGCTATCGCATTATCACGAAAAAGCACGTTCTCTTGAGATAGACACACTGGTACACTTTGTTGGAAGAGTGTCAGATGAAGAGCTGCCTCAGTATTATCAACTTGCAGACATTACAATACTACCTTCAATAGACTCAAGTGAAGCATTTGGCCTTGTACTTATTGAATCTATGGCAGCGGGCACTCCTGTTCTAGCGACAAGACTTCCAGGCGTTAGAGACGTTGTTCCAGAAAATGCAGGATTTTTAGTAAGCCCTAACAATGAACAAGAACTTGCAAAAAAATTATTTTATACTTACGAACATGTAACTGAACTCAGAGCCACGCACGATACGGTTCAGTTGCATGCCAAACAATTTGACTGGAAAGCAGTAACAACAAAGTTAGAAGAGGTGTTATGAAAATTATTATAATTAACAATATGTTTCCACCAGAAGGAACTGGAGGAGCAGAAAGATTTGTAGAAAATCAAGCCGTATCATTGGTAAAAGAAGGTCATGATGTAGTAGTAGTTGCTGGTTCTAAGAAAAATAAAAGAGAATTTTATCAAAATTATAAAATTGTACGTTTTAAACCAAGAAACATTTACAATCTTTTAGACGCATCAAAGCATAACATTCTTACGCGTTCACTTTGGACAATTATAGATGTCTGGAATATAGGTACGTATCTACAATTAAAAAAAATCATACTTAGAGAAAGACCAAATCTGATAATT
>CAZKTI010000029.1:0-8744 GCA_964555725.1 uncultured Gammaproteobacteria bacterium
CTGTATAAAGTATGTTTCCTCTATTGATGTAAATGACCCCAAAATTATTCGTATAATGGAGTAAAGTTCTCATAGCATGCCCGAAACTAACATTATAAGAATTGGCAAAAAATTAAAAATAGTTGGAATACTATTTATAGTTCTGTTTGCAATTTCATTTTTACCGATGCTGAAGCCATTCAATGAAAGTTTAATAAGTTATCTTTCAATTATTTGGTGGGCCGTTTTATTGGGCCTCGTATTAGGTGGACTTATAGATTACTTTGTTCCTCAAGAATTTATATTTAAGTATCTAGGTCAAAAAAATAAAATGACCATCGTATATGCAGTTATAGGAGGTTTTTTAATGTCTGCTTGTTCTCATGGAATACTTGCTATTGCAATGCAACTATATAAAAAAGGTGCAAGTATTCCAGCTGTAATTACTTTTCTGCTTTCATCTCCTTGGGCAAACCTACCTGTAACTATTCTTTTATTTGGTTTCTTTGGAGCAAAAGCATTTTTGTTTGTTATTGCCGCAATGTTTATTGCTTTAGTGACTGGGGCTATATTTATGATTTTAGAAAAATTGCATTTAATAGAAGAATCAAAAACAATAGATATGAAAACCGAATACAGCTGGGAGAGAGTAAAAAAATTTGATTTCAAAAAAAGTATTAATGGTGTAACGCATGGCACAGTTAATCTTTCCAATATGGTTTTATGGTGGATTCTTATAGGCGTTATGCTAGCAGCTGTTATTGGAGCATACATACCTGATCATTTTTTCCATCAATATCTTGGACCAACATTCGCAGGTTTACTACTAACACTGATCTTCGCAACAATTATTGAGGTATGTAGTGAAGGCAGCTCACCAATTGCATTTGAATTATTTACAAAACTTGGTGTATTAGGAAATCCATTTGTATTCTTAATGGCAGGGGTAGCAACAGATTACACTGAAATAGGACTCATATGGACTAATATTGGAAAGAAAACAGCAATCTGGCTACCAATAATTACAGTTCCACAAATACTTTTATTTGGTTATCTTTTTAATATATTACTGAAATAGTTGATTTTTGATATACTATATAAACTATGGATAATATAGAGAATACTAATAATAGCCAACAACCTGTTAAAAGCGAAAAAAATAGCAAAGCAGTTGTTGCCGTTATTGTTAGTATGATTATTATTGCAGTAGCTGTATCAGTTATTGCAATTGCCGCTTCAATATCAGTAATTAGTAATTTATATTGATTTTAGTAACCACAAACCTATTTAAGGAATAAATAAAAAAAATTCCTTGAAAGGTGATTTTTAAATGTAAAAGAATATGTTGAAATATCTTATTGTTGAATCACTAGCAGCACTATTTGGTGGAATTATTATAGTAATTATTGCTATAAAATTTGTTCCATGGAGAAAGCTTTTAAAATTTTTAAAGAAAGTCTGGTTTTGGGTATTGTTATTTATAGTAATGTTTTTTATTGGAATGTTTGCAAACGCTACATATCCGCCAAATTTTGCACTTCCGCCATGGATGCAAACAAAAGCACCAGCAGGTCCAGCTCCAGCACTTCCAATGGGAAAAATAATTCAATTTTTTACTTCACTTGATGAAATGGAGCGAGTAGATGACATTGGGGCAAACCCAAATGATGTTCCGCCACCAACAGAAAGAACAGAGCCAGCACTTGTAAAAATAGACATTACCGCACAAGAAGTTGTTAGTGAAATTTCACCAGGTATATTTTTTAACTATTGGACGTACGACCAACAAGTACCAGGCCCAATGTACCGTGTGCGTGTTGGAGATACGGTAGAAGTAACATTACATAATCACGAAACAAGTCTGCATCCTCACAACATTGACCTTCATGCAGTAACAGGTCCTGGAGGTGGCACAACTTTGTCTACTGCAAAGCCAGGGGAGTCGAAAGGATTTAGATGGAAAGCACTAGCCCCAGGTTTATTTGTTTATCATTGTGCAACACCAAATATCGCAACACATAATGCGCACGGGCAATATGGATTAATTTTAGTTGAGCCAGAAGAAGGGCTTCCTCAAGTAGATAAAGAATTTTATGTAATGCAGGGAGAAGTATACACAGAAGGAAAGCTTGGTAAAAAAGGATTAGTAGCATTTGACTCCCAAGCGCTTCTAGATGGAATACCTAACTACGTAACATTTAATGGAAAAGTAGAAACTGAATCAAGAATGAAAGTAGAAACAGGAGATAAGGTACGAATCTATGTAGGTAATGGTGGTACAAACTTAATTTCATCATTTCATGTAATTGGTGAAATATTTGATACTGTTTACCCAGAGGCAGCCATAGGAAATGAACCTCATAAAAACGTTCAGACAACCGCAGTACTTCCAGGAGGCGCATCAATTGTAGAATTTACGGCAGAAGTGCCAGGTAATTTAATACTTGTTGACCACGCACTAGCTAGAATGAATAAAGGCGCTTGGGCAATTATGGAAGTTGAAGGAGAAGAGCGCCCTGACATTTATGCACCCATCGAGTAAATAAGATATTATGAGAAATGCACCAATAATAGTAATAATTTTTATAATAGTATTTGCAATTACACTAACTGCTTTAAATATTGGTATAGCAATCGGTTTTAATGCAAGTAATGAGCAATACAAATCACAAAAATTTTCTAAAAATGACATTCAGTATAGCTCAAAATTCGGAGATGTTATGCGCACAGCAGCCCTTGATAAAACAGGATTAGTCCCAATAGAAGGATATGATGCTTATATATTGCTAAGTACATTTCCAGGGCTTGAGGAAAAAGATTTTGACAACGTAGAAGCTTTGCAGGGTACCTACAGATATTTGGATGGTAAAATCGTATTTGACATGATGCAGGGTGGACCAATTCACTCAGCAGCACAAACAATTTCTAATATTGGAATGGAAAAACTATATAATAATTTAAAGAGTAGATATTCTATAACTCAAATTGATATTATAATTACAGAAATATCTAAATAAGAACTAAAAAACTACTTTTTTTCATTTGACTATTTAGTGGTCAGTGATAAAATCTACTGCACATATGACATCATTAGGAAAAATAGTATTTGGAGCATTATTTCTTTTATTTATAGGCGTGGTTGCTGGAGGGATATACCATATTCGCTTATCAAACGCCGAAGATTTTAAAATAGCAAACTCAATTAAAGATTTTGAAACAAAAGAAAAGCCAGACAGAAAAGTAGAAACCACAATTCAGTCTGGAGATACGTTTGTACTAGCATTAAAAGAAGTTGGTGTAGCAACTACTACTGCTCAAGAAATAGTAAATGAAACGCAAGAAGTGTATGATTTAGCATCAATAAGAGCTGGAAACATAGTAACTGCCTATTATGATTCAAAAACATACGATTTGAAAAAAATAATTTATGAAATAGATTCTAATTCAGAATTTATTATTTCCACATCAACATCTTCTACATGGGATGCCGAAGTAAAAGAAATAGAATATAACATTAAGACGGAAAGAGTAGAGGGTACAATAACAAATTCTTTTTATAATGCTGCAAAAGAAAAAGGCGCAGATGACGCAATAATAATTGAATTTGCAACAGTGTATCAGTGGACTATAGATTTTGCCCTAGATACACGTGTTGGCGATAAATTTAACTTTATATACGAGAAAAGATTTAGAGATGGAGAATATATAGATACAGGAAGAGTGCTCACAGGAGAGTATATACAAGATGATAAAATTTTTGAAGCATTCTTTTTTGAAGAATCTGAAGACGAAAGGGGATATTTTGATGCTGAAGGTAATTCATTAAGGAGGGAATTTTTAAAGGCTCCAGTTGCGTTTAAATATATAACATCAGGATTTACCACAGGAAGTAGACATATACGGGAGTTTAATATAAGCACAGGGCATCGCGCAATTGATTATGCTGCACCATATGGTACACCAGTGCGTGCAGTAGGAGATGGTACTGTTATTTCAGCTGGGTGGAATGGGAGTTTCGGGAATTTCACATCAGTTCATCATAACGATACCTATACAACAAACTATGCCCATCAATCGCGAATCATTGTGAGGCGCGGACAAAAGGTCAAGCAGGGAGAAGTAATAGGGTATGTTGGATCAACTGGGTTATCCACAGGACCCCACTTACATTATGAAATGGTTAAATACGGTGCAAAAATAAATCCTTTAAGAGAAGAATTCCCGCCAGGGGAGGCAGTAAAAGAAGAAAATAAGGAGTTATATAAAGAAGCAGTTGAGGTATATAGAGGGCAGCTATAAATTGAGGCAAAAACTCAAATTTGCTATAATAAATTACATAGTTTATTAAATTTTATAAGCAAATTTTTTAAAAATAAGAATAAAAATATGGATTCAAAAAAAGTAGAATGGATTCTTCGTATAGCAGTTGCAGGAGAATTCATAGGGCATGGTGTATTTGCACTACAGCAAAAACCAGGCTGGCTAAAATACTTTGATGCAGTAGGCATTTCGGCAGACACAGCAATGACGCTCATGCCATTGATTGGTGTTATGGATCTTGTCCTTGCACTTATGGTTCTTATTAAGCCAATACGAATCGGAGTATTGTGGATGGCATTCTGGGGCTTATGGACGGCTCTAATTCGTTGGCCTTTTGGTCCAGACCCATTCTGGGATTTCGTTGAAAGATGGGCAAACTGGGGGGCACCACTTGCATTATTCTATCTTCTCGGTGGCGTACCAAGAAGCGTCAAAGAGTGGTTCTCATAAAACAAGTATAAAAAAATAAAATTACTCGTATACAATTGAGTGTACGAGTAATTTTTTGTATAATTATATACATGAGGACAACAAGCAAAAATCATAAAGAAAATATGGTGATAAAATTCGGAATAGTTTTGTTCTGGACCGCATTCTGGCTATTTAACGTTATAGATAAATTTATTGGGGGATATACATACTTTTGGGTAGGACGTGATAGATTTGCGCAAATATTCAAGTTTTTTTCATCATTAGGGGTAGAATCATTTGGCTTAGCATTTGGAGCGTTAATAGCTACGACTATATTAGAAATACTTGCTTTCGTATTTGTAGCAGCAGCGCTCATTAAATTAATTGAGAGAAAAGAAGAGCGCGCCACCACGCTTTTCTTTTATGGATCCCTCGCAGGCCTTGTAATATTTAGCTTTTTTGCCATAGGAGATCAAGTATTCGGTGATAGGTTTGAACTTCTTGAACATACTATTTTTTGGATAGCCATAGTAATATCATGGGGGGCATATATCTATTATCCAAAAATAGAAACAACATTTCGAATAAAAGATATTTGGGAAAATCACTCCAAGGAATTTAGTTTCATGGTAGCGATTATTGTAGCAATGAGCATTGTTTCAATGGTATCAATAATTTCTTATGGTAAAAACGAGATAGCGCAAAAAGCACTGACAATAGAGCCAGTACATATAGGTGAGGGAGTTTATAAATTTGATTTACCATTTAGGAGTAATAGAGCATCATGGGAAAACTCCTTAACAGCATTTATTAAAGAAAATACACATTTACGAATAACAGAAATACAAACAATTCCTAGTGAGTTAAAAAGTAAAAGAGACAATGCAATATTTTTTGTAATAACCGAGCCGAAATAAATGGCGTATGCATTAAAAACAAAAAAGAATACAGCAAGTGTAAAAAAATATATTTCAGCAATTAAAGATGAAGACCGAAAAAAAGACGTTGAAGAAGTCTGTAAAATAATGGAAAAAATAAGCGGATCAAAACCGAAAATGTGGGGAAGTAGTATTATCGGTTTTTCCGAATATCATTACAAATATCCATCAGGGCAAGAAGGTGACTGGATGGTAACCGGGTTATCTTCCAGAGCACAAAACTTAACAATTTATATAATGCCCGGGTATCAACTTGATAATATGAAAGGGCTTTTAAAAAAACTCGGTCCCCATAAGACAGGGAGGTCATGTCTATATATAAAACGCCTCGAAGACATTCACATACCAACACTACGAAAAATCATCAAAGACGGTATTACTTATATGAAGAAAAACTATGAAGTGAAAAAATAGAAACTAACTTTTCTTTTTTTTCCACGATTTGGCAACGGCACCCGCAACTGCAAGTGCAATTTTTTTATCAAATGGATTAGGAAGAATTTTATTTGCCATTGGTTTCTTTATTACTTTTGCTAGAGCGATAGCTGCACCCTGTTTCATATCTTCGGTTATTCTTTTTGCTTTTGCGTCGAGCGCACCCCTAAAAATACCTGGAAAAGCGAGTACATTGTTTACTTGATTTGGAAAATCAGAGCGGCCAGTCGCTATAACCGCTGCTCCTGCTTTTATTGCAACATCTGGCATTATTTCAGGGACTGGGTTTGAAAGAGCAAAGATTATAGGTTTACTATTCATAGACTTAATATGTTTGTCATGTAAAATGTTTGGTTTTGATACCCCAACGAAAACATCCGCACCAATAAGTGCGTCTGTGATTGTGCCTCGTAATTTATTTTTGTTAGAAGCTTGTGCAATTTCTTTTTTTTCTTTTGTGTTGCCACGCCTACCAGAATAAACAATACCCTTAGAATCACAGACAATAATATTTTTTACTCTAAAAGGACTGTTTTTAGAGCTTAGCATTTTCATAATAGCCGTTCCAGCTGCTCCTGCGCCATTAATAACCACAGTTATGTTCTTAAAAGATTTATGAGTAACTTTTAGAGCGTTTATTAGTCCAGCAGTAACGACAACCGCTGTCCCATGCTGATCATCATGAAATACAGGAATACCAAGGTTTTGTAATCGTGCTTCTATTTCAAAACATCTGGGAGCAGCAATATCTTCAAGATTTATTCCACCAAACGTCGGTGCAATGTAGCGAACAGTTTTTATTATTTCCTCAGTGTCTTGAGTATCCAAACAAATTGGAACTGAATCAATTCCTGCAAATTCTTTAAAAAGTATTGCCTTTCCTTCCATTACAGGAAGAGCTGCTTCAGGACCTATATTTCCAAGTCCAAGGACAGCGCTACCATCAGTTATAACTGCAACAGCATTTCCTTTAAACGTATAGTCATAGACTTTATGTTTTGATTTAGCAATATGTTTTGAGGGCTCAGCAACCCCAGGAGTATAGGCAAGCGAAAGGTCAGTTTTGTTTCTAACGGGCATTTTAGAAACAATTGCAACTTTACCTTTTTTCTTTTTATGTAGTTCTAAAGATTTTTTATTATAATTCATAAAATATAGTTTAGCATACTTGCACGTAACACCAAGTATTAACTATAGAATTATAAAATAAAAGACCTGATAATTTCTATCAGGCCGTCTGAAAATCTGAGCCGCTTCCGAGACACCACTCACGCAGACTGTCTTCTCGAACTGAAGGGTGGTCGTGCTGTTCGAGTACAAGCTTTGCCCCACCCCTACCACGAGGTCTGCGATACTTCATGAGCTTTACTCGTTTTCCACATCGAGGGCATTTCATCCTGTTGGGATATCGCTTTCCACGAAACTTCATGTCACCTCCTGATGTTCTTCAATATCAAAGAATTCAACTTGGGGACACAATCTGTTCTTATGTGCCTTGATTCGAGCGAGAGTAAGGCTTTCTTGCTCAAGAGCACTTCTGAAGAGCCCACGAACAATGACGTAGATGCCCCACAGAATTGCAGATAGACAAACAATGGCAAAAGCAGCGAGAAAGATCCATCCCATAATTCCTGTGTAGAGATGTGTGAGGAAACAAATAGCTGCAAAGCCATAAGCGCCCAGCACAGCTGCATACATGGGGAATGTGCGCCCACCACGCACAGTTATTGGTTTGAATTGCGTAATGTCATCATCACCCTTGGCAACATCCTTGAAATTATAAACCCCATAACCAACAAGAGTGACTGAAGCAACGAATGCACAGAAAAAAACGAAAAGGATGAAGAAGAGCAATGTTACTGGCACAGGCATGAGAATGATTCTCCACCAGTAACGACAAAGGTTGACCTTCTTATGGCGCTCAGGAGCATCCGGAGAAGGTGAGCCAAGATTCGCAAACCGCCAGACCCTGTAGTGCCACGAGCTTCTATCAATCTGCATGATTTTCTTACTTGTTTTAAGGTTCGGTACGTCGATAGAAATATTCAAACGACGGTCAAGAAACACTACAAACTATCAGCCTTTCTAGCTTTTGTCAATTCTAAAAAAACACCCCGATTTCTCGGGGCAGATTTTTATTATTGAAGTTATTTAACCTTTTCTACTATTTTATCAAATACTTTTGGATGCTCTTCTGCTATTTCTGCTAGTATCTTTCTATTTATTTCAATTTTGTTTTTCTTAAGTCCATCCATAAATACAGAATAGGTAGTTCCTCGTTGTCTGACTGCTGCATTAATTACGGTTTGCCAGCTTTGTCTAAATTCTATCTTTTTCTTTCTACGAGATTCGTATTGGTATTTACCAGCCTTGGTAACTGCTACCTTAGCGAGTTTAGGAAGTTTTTTTCTGCCCCATTTATAACCTTTTGCTTGTTTTAAAAGCTTAGTACGCTTTTTTATGTGGGATGGGCCTCGTTTTACGCGCGCCATATTATTTCTTCACTCCTGATAATGTTTTAATAGTTTTATGGAAAGATTTGGATATTTCCTTATCTCTTCGCTTCCTCTTTGTAATAACAGTGGATTCACGCGCGTTAAAATGGTCCTGTCCGGCTCTACGCTGAAGAACTTTTTTTACACGACCTTTTCCAGTTTTTGG
>CAZKTI010000030.1:0-8632 GCA_964555725.1 uncultured Gammaproteobacteria bacterium
CTACAAAGGTGAAACTTTTTAACCTCATTTTTCTCATTCGGCGGGCTTAATAGTATCCCTCCATAGGTATTTAATTCTTTTTTACACTTGTCGCATGAGGGTTTAATAGACATTTTTCGTTAAGTTCCAAATGAATGATATAATGTATAAGTTATACACATACATGATACAGCATTTGGCTAAACTAGTGTTAGTTGGAGGACTAGCCTTACCCATCGGGGGCTGTTCTTTTTTTATACCTGGAAATAGTACTCCACTTGAGTTTGAAGATACAAAGTTTTGCTCTGGGGGGGCTGTTGTAATAAGACAAAGTCCTGATGAGGACTTTCCTCCATGTCCTGATATTGATAATTCAATGTCGTATGTAAGGTTTTTAACTGAAGATGTAGAAAATGTTCACAAATCTTTTACATTTTCTGCTGAACTTCCTTCTGGGTGGGCGGTAGAAGCTATTCCTGAGATAGAGTCTCTTAATATTTTTGATACTTCAAAGGAAGGCGACTCAAATATTGAAAAATCACAGATTTTTGTAAGATATTTTGAAGCAAATGATTTTTTAACACTTGATACAGTAACCATCCATTCAAAGGATGATTCTGAGATACTGACGCGCCCAACTATTATTTATGATATAGAGAAAAAATCTAATGTCCCCACTTTTCCATATCAACCGAGCTGGCGTAATGAGAGGCATTCTGTAGTTGATGTACGTGAGTCTGATGATAATCCATCAATTTTTTATGTTTTTTCTTTGAATCCTAGTATTGATATCGAAGTTTTTGAGCATTTTTTATATAGCCTCATGTTTGAAACCGAGGACATGGTTCATGTTGAATATCCTGTAGAAGGGTTTTTTGAAAGAATTACAAAAAAACCATTTGGAATTTTTGTAGCACCCGAAGACTCACCAGTAGAGGAAGAACGTTTTATTGGTTATCACACTGGTGTTGATGTTGAGTTTGAAGATGTTTTGGAGGATGTTGTGGTGAGCGCTATGGTTGATGGAGAAGTTGTTTTTTCAAAATTTGTCGATGGGTATGGCGGTTTAGTAGTTCTTGAACATATTTTTCGCGATGATAAGTATTTTTCATTGTATGGACATATGGATTTTAAAAGCGCGTTAAGTTTAGGAAAAAATGTTTTAGCAGGGGACCCCATTGGAATTTTAGGTGATGGCAATACAATTGAAACCGATGGTGAACGCAAACACCTACATTTTGCTTTATATAGAGGTGATGATATTCAAACAAAAGGCTATGTTGATAATAGAGATGAACTAGATGGATGGATTGATCCTGAAGGTTTTTTCGATACGATAAGTAATTAGAATTGTAATAACATTTTTTTTGTCACATAATTTATATATGTCAAAAATGTTACAAGAATTTAAAACTTTTGCCATGAAAGGTAATGTTGTAGATTTGGCTGTTGCGGTTGTTATTGGTGGGGCATTCGGAAAGATTGTATCCTCTTTTGTAAGTGACATAGTCTCGCCACTTATTGGAATGCTTGGTGGAGTAGATTTTTCTGATGTAGCTTTTATTCTTAAGAAAGCAACAGACAGCACTGATGCGGTTACTTTAAATATTGGTTTATTTCTGAATAGCATTATCGATTTTGTTATTATTGCGTTTGCAATATTTATTGTAATCAAGCAGGTTAACAGATTAAAAAAAGAAGAGCCTGAGGCGGAGATAACGGAAAAAGATTGCCCTAAATGTTTTTCAAAGATTTCTATAAAAGCTTTAAGGTGTGCTCACTGCACTTCTGAGATATAGTATGAGTGCCATAATAATAAATATAATTACGTTTTTATTTGCTTTTATATTTGCAGTAAAAATGTATCAAGCTTCACGTGGGACACGAAGTGAGCAATTAATCTATTTTTCACTTTTTTTCACGTTTTTGGGAATTGACGTTTTAATAAATACAATACTTATATCTATTTCACAATTTGTAATACCTGAAATAATATCATTGGGTTATATTTTTACGCGTATAATAATATTTATTGCTTTATATTTTTTACTACAAACACCAATTTTTACGCGTTATGCAATTATAAAAAATAATATAAATTTTGTTAAAGCACTTGTAATATTATTATTACTTGTTACAAGCATGATTCAAATAATCAATTTTTCCAACGTTGATGTATCTGAACAAGGGTATGTAGTGCTAAATATGCACCCAGCAGCAGCATGGATTACAGGGCTATTTTCATTTTTAATTGGGTTAATTGCAAGCCATTCTTTTATCTTTGGTGAAAATATGTTTCCGAATGATAGAGCAAGAAGTAATTCAATATTATTGGGTATTGCCGGTCTTTTTTTAGGTACTGGCGATTTGGTATATTTAATTGGAAAAACGCCAGAAATGGTTTTTTACGGAGTTACGCTTTCACTTATAGGATATTCAGTTACTATTTTAATACTCGTTATAAAATATTTTAAAAGTAAGAAAAATAATCAAGAACAAATAAAAACACCCCTCTAAAAGAGGGGCGTTTATTATTTTTAGATTTATCTTTGTCTTCTAATAAACCTTCGTATAAGTAGGAAAGCAATTCCTAGAAGCAAGAGTTGCGGAATGAAGGCAATTACACTTCCTATGAATCTGATACTATTGTCAACAAAATTTTGCATTGCATCTACAATATTTCTTCCTGTTTGACGAATAACATTTAATGGCCTCCATTTACTTGTTGGTATGACTACATCACTTTGTTCTCTAAGTGTTATTGTTATTGTTGAAAGATCTGTCTGGTTTTCTAAGAATCTTAGTCTTCCTTCTAGTCTTTCGATTTGTCCACGAACCCTAGACAGCTCTCTTGTTACTGCAAGAACGTCTTCTATTTTTATTGCTCTTTGTAATATGGTTTGGAATTGTTTTTCTTCTGCACGTAGATTAATGAGTTGAGCTTGTACATCTACAAATTCTTCTGTTACATCTCGTCCGTTTACAGATTCATGTGCTACGAAGATTGCCTGTTGCTTTATTTCTTGGAGTGTATTTTCAAATTTTTCAACAGGAACTCGTATGGTCATGTTTGCGCTTTTATTACCTATAGAATCTTCAGAAAAGTTTGAGTTTAATACAAAGCCATTTTCACGGTTTGCAATATTAGATATTGCTTCTACTGATTGATTAATCTTATCTACTTCAATAGTTAGCCCTGCGGTTTTTATAATTCTTTGTGTTGTATCTATTTGGTCTTCTAAATCTGGATTGACTACACCTGCAGCGCTTCCAGGAATTTGTGGAGTGGTTGCCACCCTAGCAGCTGAGTCATATGCCATCTCTTCTGCAAAACCGCCTTCTCCATAATTAAGATCTTGGGAAACAAAAGTTTTATTTAAAGATAAGGCACCACCTGTTGCAGATGTAAGACCATTATTAGAAAAATAGTTTAATACTAATAGAATGGCTACAACAACAAGGATTTTTCCTCTGTGAATGTATGCTAGTTCGTAAATTTTTCTCAATGTGTTTTGTATGTCCATAGATATATATAACGATTAATAATGAATATTGTAACACAATATCTACAATACAAGAATATTTTTTGAAAATAAATTAATTTTAAACCTAAACAGGCTTGACAAAATTTTAAATATGCATTAGAGTGTGCTGTTATCCGTTTCCCTTAACTTTTCGTGGAGCGGTAAACACGCTCCTTTTACCAACAACCCAAAGTCTGACCGAAAGTAATGCGCCCAAGAAAGCGCACATGAAGGAGATTGATTTGCAAAATCGTTACCCGCTCTGGAGCATGGCCGTGGTGGCAGCTTTTTTTCTTGCATTCGGACTCGGCATCGGCCGATACGTCTGGAAGGTCGACTCGGTGGACGTCGTTTCTGCGAATGTGGACGTCGTCCACGAAGTGCCGCCCATGTCCGAGGTCTTCCTGGGCATCGACGACACGCTCGAGCACCTCGCGTCCCTTTCGACACCAGAGCAGCAGACCGAGTATCTCAACACCAACCATCCGAACCTCGCGAACAATGTCGTGTACTGGCTTCGTCAGGACGGTCGTCTCGCCCGGGAGGTCGTGGTCGATTCCGTCGATTTTCGCTTCGGCTCGCTCCAGAACATCACAGCTGAGAGCGGTGATGGCGACATGCGTCGCGGCTTTTTCGAGAACCAGATCGTGGCCATCATCCACTACGCGAACGGTGGTTCGAGGGAGCTCATCCTTCGATGCATGAATGGTCTCACGGTTGACGTGGTTCAGCTGATGGCGTTGAACGGGATGGGGGTGCAGACTCCTCGCGAGCGGTTCGTCATCGGACGGGGCGAGGGTCTCACTCACTACGTCGGTTTCCTCACGGCAATCGACATCGCCCAGCGACACGGCCTGCCGGTTTATCGTGGACGGCGCATGTCGCCCTCGAACAGGATCGGCTACGAGGAAGCTCGAACGCTCGAGCATCAGACCGACATCATCCAGGTGACGGTCTACGTCGAGACCGGCGACGAGTTCGATCTGCGGAACGATACCTACACGTCCGCGCGTCTTCTCTGATCGCACCTTCGGTGACCAGCGAGTCACCAAAACTTGAACCCCCAGAATGAAAGCACTTACCGAAATGGAAGTGACTGAATTTCTGGGGGTTTGTTCTTTCTACAAACAAATTCAATCTAATTCGAGTATTAAAATAAGCCCTTTTTTCATGGGGAACCCAAAGACATTTTCTAATACACAGTTCAATTCCTTGAATCCATCAAAAAGCCTCCCAAGGAGGGGAGACTTTTTCTTGGGGCGACTAGAGGGAATTGAACCCTCGTATCCGGGACCACAACCCGGTGTTCTACCATTGAACTATAGCCGCCATGTATATATATGGTGTCCGCGGCAGGGTTCGAACCTGCGACCTACAGCTTAGAAGGCTGTTGCTCTATCCAGCTGAGCTACGCGGACAATAATAAAGTAGGTGCTAGTATACTGAAGAATATTGAAAAAATCAAGGTATATGATTGACAAGATATTGGTATTGTGGTAGTATCTGAAGCGTCGAACATTTAACTTTATCTTTAATATATATTAATGAACTACCAGGTAGTGGTATTTACAAAATTATAATACTTATACCTTAATAAATATTGCCAGGCTTTTATAAATAGTCCTGGGGTAGCGGACAAGGAAAACTAAAAAAATGCTTGATAAAAAAGCAAAAGATAGACTTATTAAAAAACACCGCATCCATGAATCCGATACAGGATCTCCTGAGGTGCAAATCGCGATTCTTACCGAAGAGGTAAAAGAACTCACGAAACATTTACGAACTCATAGAAAAGACCATTCTTCTAGACGAGGTCTAATTCGAAAAGTGTCTGAACGTAGACGACTCCTTCGTTATTTAGAAAGAGAGGACAAGTCACGATTTGAAAAACTAGTCGATACTCTTAAATTGAAAGTTGCTAAAAAGATTGCAGATGTACGTGCTGAAGAAGAGGCACGAATTGCTGCAGAAGAAGCAATGAAGGGAATTATTGTTGAAGAGGACGACAAAAATGGGACCAAAGAAGAGGTCAAGAAAAATAATTCATGATAAAACATAAAGAACAGCGTGTTGGCGTATTTGTCGATGTAGCTAATATGTATCACTCAGCGAAGAACATGTACAACTCACGCGTTAACTTTAAAGAAGTTTTAAAAACCGCAGTTGATGGACGAAAATTAATTCGTGCCAATGCGTATGTTGTAAAATCTCCAAATCAAGATGAACATAGTTTTTTGGAAGCGCTTAATAAACAAGGTTTTGATTTAAAAATAAAAGACCTTCAAGTTTTTTCAAGTGGAGCAAAAAAAGCTGATTGGGATGTTGGTTTGGCGGTTGATGCAATTAAATTAGCAGATACATTAGATGCAGTTATTATTGTTTCTGGTGACGGGGATTACGTACCACTTGTTACATATTTGAAAGAAAATAAGGGGTGCCTTGTTGAAGCTATGGCTTTTGGAGAAAATGCATCATCTAAATTGAAGGAATCTGTCGATGATTTTGTCGATCTTTCTAAAAATAAAGTAAAATATTTATTAAAGATTAAATAATAATTAAGAGCGTTTGGTTTTAAGACGCAGAGTTCATGAATTTCTATTTTGAATCATGGTCTTTCGCTTTAAAGCCAGATCTCATAAGGAGTATGGCTATTTATGTCTATACAAACATTCTCCACCGATTTTGGTGGTAAAAAACTTATCCTTGAAACAGGTAAGTACGCATACCTTGCGGGTGCAGCAGTGACTGCGCAATATGGTGACACTGTTGTTTTAGCAACGGTAACAATGGGAAAAGAGCCTAGAGAAGGAATGAGTTACTTTCCTCTCATGGTTGATTACGAAGAAAAGCTATATGCAGCTGGGAAAATTAAAGGTTCCCGGTTTATTAAACGTGAGGGAAGACCCACAGATGACGCAATATTAACTGGCCGTATGATTGATCGCACTATTCGGCCATTGTTTCCCAAAGAAATGAAAAATGATGTGCAAGTAGTGGTAACCACACTCGCATATGACCAAGAAAATGCACCAGATATGCTAGCGCTTGTTGCTGTTTCTGCTGCACTTTCCATCTCTGATATCCCATGGAACGGCCCTATTACTGGTACTCGTATTGCCCATGTGGATAACTCTTTTATAGTAAATCCTACCGTAAATGAGCTAGAAAAGAGCGATATGGAGATAATTGGCTGTTTTAATGGTGATAAATTAATCATGGTTGAGGCAGATTCACGTGAAGCGAGTGAAAAGGTGTTTCTTGATGGAGTAAAATTCGGAGAAGAAAGTGTTGGAGTAATTCATAAACTTATTATGAAAATGCAAAAAGAGGTAGGAAAAGAAAAATATGTACTTCCAGAGGATGATTCTACTGAAGAGGAAAAATTACATAAAGAAGAAGTGCTTAATAAAGTAACTGCAATTGTAAAACCTGCACTTAAGAAAATTTATGGTAAACCAGATAAAGCTAAACAGCAAAATGAAATTGCTGAGTTGAAAGTTGAAATAGACGAAGCATTAAAAGTAGATAATGATGTTTCAAAAGATGACCGTGCAATTGGTGTTTCTCTTTTAGATGAAATGCTTAAAAAAGAAGTTAGACGTTTAACTCTTGAAGATGGTAAACGCGTTGACGGTAGAGGAATTGATGAGATTAGAAATTTAGCTGCAGAGACCGCAGTTCTTCCGCGTGTTCATGGTTCAGGTTTATTTCAACGTGGTGAAACACAAGTGTTGTCTGTTGTTACATTAGGATCTCCCGGTGCAGAACAAATTATTGATGGCATGGAACTTGAATATAAAAAACATTATATGCATCACTATAACTTCCCAGGCTATTCTGTTGGTGAAGTGCAACCAAACCGTGGTGCAGGAAGAAGAGAAATTGGACACGGTGCACTTGCTGAAAAAGCAATCATGCCCGTTCTTCCAAGTAAGGAAGACTTTCCTTACACCATTCGTGTTGTGTCAGAAGTTTTGACTTCAAACGGTTCAACATCACAAGCTTCAATTTGTGGATCATCTCTTTCACTTATGGATGCAGGTGTACCACTCAAATCCTCAGTTGCTGGAATTGCAATGGGACTTGTTACTGATTCAGAAAACCCTGATAAAAAATTTGTTATCCTCACAGACATTCAAGGAGCTGAAGATTTTTCAGGAGATATGGATTTTAAAGTAGCGGGGACCGAAAAAGGAATTACAGCAATTCAAATGGATACAAAAACTTTTGGGCTTACATATGCAATGACTGTTGAAACAATTGAGAAAGCAAAAAAAGCTAGAGAAGAAATCTTAAAAGTAATGAACAAGGCGATACCTGAATCACGAAAAGAATTATCAGAGCATGCGCCACGTATTATTTCTTTACAGATTGATCCAGATAAAATTCGTGAAGTAATTGGTCCAGGAGGAAAGGTTATTAATGAAATTATAGATGAGACTGGTGTTGAAATAGATATTGAAGACAGTGGACTTGTATTAATTACCGGTGTTGGTGAGGAAGGTCCTAATAAAGCTCTTGAAACAATAAAAAATATTGTACGTGTTCCTGAAGCAGGAGAGACCTATGAAGGAACAGTTACGCGACTTATGGACTTTGGTGCTTTTGTAGAATTTCTACCTAAACAAGAAGGACTTGTTCATATCTCAAAACTAGCAGATAAGCATGTAGACAATGTTAGTGATGTTGTTAAAGAAGGAGACAAAGTTACTGTTAAGGTTATTGAGATAGATAGTATGGGACGGGTGAATCTTTCTATGCGAAAGAATGATGATGCACCTCGTGAAGGAAAACCAAATAGAGGCCCTCGACCACCACGTTCAAATGGAAGTGGCGGTAGACGCAATAGCAGAGACAGAGGACCAAGACGTTAAATTATTTTACTTAAAGTTATTCACAGTTTCTGTGGATAAAATGTTTGGAACTGAGGCACAATTGTACATAGATTGTGTCTTTGTTGTGTGTAGGTGTGTATACGGTTTTTAGTAAATAAAAAAAAGTAAATATTTCTTAGTGAAATTAAAAAAATATTTTGATACAATGAAATTGACTTTAGGCCAAATTCGTGCTACTATGTAAGCAGAACTTTGAGATATCTTATGTTAAAAAAGAATGTTTCAAGAAATAAT
>CAZKTI010000031.1:0-8433 GCA_964555725.1 uncultured Gammaproteobacteria bacterium
TAGTTCAATGTTTAGTCTATCGCGATTGGGTCCTGCAATACGAATGTCGGGTTCCGCGACTCCTAGAGCATTTACCCTTTTATCTATAACTTCCCTAACTCCTTCCATTGAATCTTTTTTGTCATCGTCTTTTACATTAGAAAGATCTGCCTGATAAACCAAGTGAGTGCCTCCCTGCAAATCAAGTCCAAGAGAAAATCCTCTTTCTTCTATATGAGGAAGTCCTAGCCCTACCTTTTCTACAACATTATTATACCCTTTTGGATATATATATGATGCTCCAGCAAGTGCGATTATAAATACTATGCCAAGAATTAAAAATGTCTTCACTTTTCGTGAAGGCTCAAATATTTTTTTAATTAAAGAATTATCTTCTTCCATAACGTTATAGTGTAAAATACTATACCTTATCTATAGTAAAAGGCAAGAAAAGATATGCTAGCCTTTATGTTCAGTTGCCCCAATAAGGCCACATTTTTTGTATTTTAGCCCAGATCCGCATGGACACATATCATTTCTTCCAATCTTTACACCTTCTTCATTTTTCAATTTTCCTGGCACTGTATCTTTTATTTCTCTACTTTCAACTTGCTCTTGTTGCGCTGACTTTTCAATATTAGAACCTTTGCCTTCCATCGTTTTTGATGGCGCCGTGTATGTTTGTTTTTGTTGCATTATTGATGGCGCGAATTGCGGAACATTTGCCACTTTGAATATGGTTTGTGCTGTTTGTTTACTTATAAGTCCAAGTAGCTCCATAAAAAGCTTATAAGATTCTTTTTTATATTCTATTAATGGATCTCTTTGACCATAACCTCTTAAACCAATACCTGTTCGTAAGTAGCCTATAGCTTCTAAATGTTCTACCCACAAAGTGTCAATTGATCGCAATAGTACGGCTTTTTCTAAATGATGCATTAGTGGTATGTCTGACACTACATCATCTTTCATTGTGGTGTTAACTTTTTCTACTAACTCGTCATATCTACTTTTTGCCATACCTTGTAAATAATCTATTAGGTACGTTCTTTGTTTTACTAAATCAAATCTGTCTTCTGCACCTTTTTCAATTTGTGCTAGTTTCAATTCTGATACTGCATCAAATAAAAATATAGTTCTTATTGATTGCCAAATCTCTTTTAAATTCCAGTCTTTACTTTTTTCTGCAGATGTATGAAATGAAACTACACTTTCTATTTCATCATGAATGTCATCAAGAACCATTTTACTATTTGCTTTTGGTTCGTTTTTAAAATTATATAAAATATCATCACGCTTTTTATAAATGACGTCACGATGTTTGTTTATAATATTATCGTACTCTACTAAATGTTTCCGTATATCAAAATTATGACCCTCAACTTTTTTTTGCGCAGATTCAATGGAGCGCGATACTACTTTATTTTCAATTGGCATATCATCTGGAATTTTTAGTCTTTCCATCATACTCTTCATTGAATCACCTGCAAAAATTCGCATTAAATCATCATCCAAAGAAATGAAAAATAAAGACTCTCCTGGATCTCCTTGCCTTCCTGCACGACCACGCAATTGGTTATCAATACGTCTCGATTCATGTCTTTCCGTACCTATTACCATAAGCCCGCCTAACTCTTTTACTTCGTCAAACTTTTTTTGTTCAAAAGGTGCGCCACCAAGAATAACGTCAACACCACGACCTGCCATATTAGTTGCTACTGTAACTGAGCCTTTTGTACCTGCTTGTGCAATAATTTTTGCTTCTTGTTCGTGTTGTTTTGCATTAAGCATTTTAAATGGAATACGTGCTTTTGTAAGTAGGTCAGACAATACCTCGTTTTTTTCAATAGATATTGTACCTATTAGAACTGGCTGTCCTTTTTCATGACGCTCTTTAATTTCGTTTATTACTGCTTTTAGTTTTGCTTTTTCAGTTTTATAAATAAGGTCGTTTCTGTCGTTTCGTACAAATGGTCTATTTGTAGGGATTTGTACAACATCTAGATTATATATCTTGTGAAACTCTTCTTGCTCTGTGTGTGCTGTTCCTGTCATTCCAGAAATCTTATCGTACATTTTGAAATAATTTTGAAAAGTAATACTAGCAAGTGTCATACTTTCTCTTTGAATTGTCAGCTTTTCTTTTGCTTCAAGAGCCTGATGAAGACCTTCTGAGAAACGTCTTCCTGGCATCAATCTTCCTGTAAACTCGTCTACAATGATTAGTTGGTCTTCTTTGACTACATACTCTTTATCTTTTCTACATAATGTACGCGCCTTCAATGCTTGCTCCATGTGGTGCACTGTCCTGATTCCACCTGATGTGTATATATTGTCAACGCCAAGCATTTTTTCCATCTTTGTAATCCCAGCTTCAGTTAACGTAGCGGCTTTCATTTTTTCGTCTACGTTATAATCTTCGTCTTCTTTTAACTTTGTTACCATGTCCGCAAACTCATAGTACTGTTTTGCTGATTCTTCTGCAGGAGCTGAAATTATAAGAGGAGTACGTGCCTCATCAATTAATATGCTGTCTACCTCATCAATAATTGCAAAATTTAATCCGCGTTGCACTTTGTCTTCAGTGTTTTGTGCCATGTGATCTCGTAAGTAATCAAATCCAAATTCGTTATTTGTTCCATAAGTAATATCTGCTGCATACGCTTCTCGTTTTGTGACTTTTCTTAAATGATACTCACCTTTTTCTTCTTGGTCATACATAAAACTTTCCAAATGCTGAATGCATCCCACAGATAGTCCTAAAAAATTATAAATGCTGCCCATCCAATCCGCATCACGTTTTGCAAGATAGTCATTCACAGTAATTACGTGAACGCCTTTCCCTTCAAGTGCATTTAAGTACACTGGCAGTGTTTCCATCAAAGTCTTACCTTCTCCTGTTTTCATTTCTGCTATTTTTCCTTCGTGTAGTGTTAATCCACCCATCAACTGTACATCATAGTGTCTTTGGCCTAACGTGCGCTTCCCTGCCTCTCTAATAACTGCGAATGCCTCTCCCCAAATGTCATCAATGGACCCTCCGTCCTTAATACTTTTTTTAAATTCACTTGTCTTTTCTTTTAATTTTTCGTCTGTAAGTTGTTTGTATTCTTCTTCTAATTCACTTACACGACTAACATCACGCATTATTACGTGTTCTTTATTTCCTCGTCCTAAAATTGAATCAAATATTCCCATATTTATTTTTTTTAGCAATACTCACTATAGTAGAAATACCCTAATTATTCAAGGGAAGCTCTATCTAGAATAACAAAAACACCTAGGTATTAGGTGTTTTTGTGTTGTATGTAGCTTATTTGCGTGAAACGCCTTTTGCTACAGGTCCTTTAGGAGCATCTTCTACCTCGAAAGCGACTACGTCACCTTCATTGAGGTCGTTGTACTCTACTCCGTTGAGCTCGTTTGCGTGGAAAAAAACATTTTTTTCCTGGCCTTCAATCTCGATGAAGCCAAAACCTTTGTCCGTCAAACGAACAATTTTTCCTTCTTGCATTGAAAAGAGAAACAATGATTAAATTTCAAACATAGTACTGCAGATCAACTCGACGTTGTTTCTCTTTGTGCGCAGATACACTGCTTGATGGAGGGAGACTACTATACTATGCAACTTTTGTCAACCCCTTAATAGGTTTATGCCACTAACTCTTCCTAATATGCTTTGCTGTATTTATTTTTAAAAACTCATCAATTAATCTGCTAAATACATTTTTACTTCCTTTTGTTATGTGTATATACCCAAAAAATGAAGCAATTCCTGCTCCTAATGCATTAATTATAAAGTCCCACATTGTGTCATGCAAACCGTTTTTTTGCATGTGAAAACCAAATATTTCATCCATTGAAAATTCAAAAATCTCCCACATTGCACCAATTGCGAGTGCAAATGAAAATACAAAAAGTGTAAGCACCTTTGGGTGAGCTTTAATTTTCTCTCCTTTATAGAGTAGTAAAAGTATGACTACACCTATAAGGCCAAACCCGATTGCAGACCCTGCATGCAGGATACTGTCCCACCACCAAAACTTTTCATAAAAATTATGAACTTCACCTAAAAATATTGCAGCATAAATAAAAAAGGCAATTGATGCAGTAAAACCGAGTGGCATATAAAACCTATACCTGTTTTGTAGAAGAAAGGGCGTAATGGTGAGAAAGAAAGTACTGAAAGATATAAATGCTATTAACCAATCGCCTCTGAAAAGTGAAAATAAAAACGCTCCTGTTAATGTAAGCCAAATTATATAAAATGGGACAAATGATTTTTCAAGTTTTAATCTCATCTTCCCATTCTCCTTTAATGCCAATGCTCGTGGTCAAGTGTAAATGCAACGGTCTTCTCCAATGCTTTGTCAAAAGTAATCTCTGGCTCCCAACCTAAATTTTTTAATTTAGTTCCATCTAGTGCGTACCTTCTATCATGGCCGGGTCTTGTTTTATGGAAATCAACAAACTTTGGAATGAGTGGCTTTCCAATAATTACTGCAATCTTTTCTGCTATTTCTAAATTCGTAAATTCATCAAATCCTATAACATTATATGCTTCTCCTGGAACTCCTTTTTCTAATAAAAATTTCATAGCAGACGCTGTATTTTGACAATGCATCCAATACCTACTACCAACTGCCTCTAACTTTCCATTTTTATCAAGCTTTGAAAAAATAGGCATCGGTTTTTGTTTAACAACGGAGCTTATAGTTCGGGGCAATAGTTTTTCTGGGTGTTGCCTTTCGCCAAAGTTATTCATAGTGAATGTAGTTATTACTGGAAGACCATATGTTATAAAAAATGCAGTTCCCATACTAGATTGTCCGCTCTTTGATGCTGAATAAGGGTTTGAGGGTTTGTGCGGATCATCTTCTTTATGTGCGTAACCAATATCTGCTGGACCAAATACTTCGTCGGTAGAAAAATTTATAAACTTTTTTATGTTTTTTCTTTTTTGTGCCCAATCCAGTATATGTGTTGTTCCTACAACATTGTCCATTGCAAACAATACAGGATCTTCAATACTTCTATCTACGTGACTTGATGCCGCTAAGTGAAGCACATAATCTATATCTCCTATCAGTAAATCAACACCCTCATTTATAGGTGCTTTTAAATCATGGAATACGCATTTCACTCTTTTTTTATTTTTTTGAAAACTCTCAAGTTCTGCAATTCTATTTAGATTTCCAGAAGTATCTAGTCTATCTAAAGATACAATGTCTGCGTCAGTGTTATTTAAAAAATAATCAATAATGTGATGACCTATAAAACCAGCGCCACCTGTGAGTAATATTCTCATTTTTAATGAGTTTCTTTATATGTAATAAGTTCTCTTTTCAATTTTGATACCATTTCATCTATTGCATGGTACAAGTCTTCGTTTGTGCTTTCTGCACGCAATAATTTTCCTGGAACATTTAAATTACCTTCTGCTCTAAAAATTTTTCCCTTATGGTGATGATGTGAGATCATGCCTACATCGAAATGCGCATTAGTAATATTGTTATAAAATTTATCTAATTTACTTACACTTTTGTCCAGATGATCTCTTATTGCATCTGTCATTTCCATGTCTTTTGATTTGAGCTCGTATTTCATATTTTAAAATCCGATTAAATTAACTTCCTCCTCTACATCGAGGCCGTACTCTTTTTTAATAGCACGTTTTACCTTGTCCATCAAGGCTTTGACGTCTTCTGCTTTAGCATTATTAGTGTTTAAAATAAAATTTCCATGAACTTTTGAAATCTCTGCACCACCACATTTAACTCCTTTCAATCCTAAATCGTCTACTAGTTTTCCTACAGATTTCCCTTTCGGGTTTTTAAACATGCATCCAGAACTAGGCACTTGTAGTGGTTGTTCAAGGATTTTCTTCTTTTGATAAGCTCTCATCTTTTCAAGTGATTCTTTTACATTACGTGACTTATTCAGTTTTAATGTTGCTTCTATAATAATATCATCTGTTTTTTTAAATGCACTTGTGCGGTATCCAAATTCACACTCTGTGTTTTTTATTTCTTTTATATTACCGTTTTTTATTACTGTCACAGAAACAATAAAATCTGACATTTCTGCATTTTTTATTTGTGGAATCCCCATATTTCCATATATTGAACCTCCGACAGTTCCTGGTATTCCTGCCCAGCACTCTATTCCTGTTAAGCCATTCTTTACTGCAGTTGTTACTAATTGTCCTAAAGAAACTCCGGCGCCTGCTGTAATTTTTTCTTCCTCAATATCTATATTATTATTTTTCGCCACTATAACTAAACCGTTATATCCGTTGTCACTAATAAGTGTATTTGCTCCGCTGCCTAAAATAACATAGGGAATATTGTATTTGCTTGCTATTTTAATTAAACAAACTAACTCTTTTTTACTTTTTGCAATAGCAAAAAATCTTGCAGGTCCTCCTATTTTAAATGTTGTATATGGCGCTAGCGTAATGTCTTTTTTTACATCTTTTGTACAAGTTAATACTTCTTTAAAGAAATTTACTTCGTCTGTCATCCGTATAACTTATGTATCGCTTCAGCTACTTTCCAGGTTTCCCCTGCTCCCATAGTTAGAAGTAGGTCTCCTGGCACAAGTTCGTCTTTAATAATTGAAATTGCTGTATCAGTATCTTTTGCTGTTTTTACTTCTTTATTATATTTTCTAATTTCTTCTGCTAAATCCTTACTTGTTATGTTTCCTTTTTTCTCACGGGCGGATCCAAAAATATCTATCAGCATTACTTTATCTGAAAGCGTTAAGGTCTCTATAAATTCGTTTTTAAATTCTTCGGTGCGTGAGTATGTATGTGGTTGAAATACTGTATATATTCTTTTTTCTGGGTATGCTTCTTTTAGAGATTTTAGAGTTGCTTTTACTTCGCTTGGGTGATGTGCGTAGTCGTCTATTATCAAAATGTCACGCACCCATCCAATTACCTCTAATCGTCTTACTGTTCCTTGAAATGACGCAAGTGCGTCAGTGAGATCATCTTTATTTACCCCTAATTTATATGCAAGAGCCATTGCTCCTAGTGCATTCATCGCGTTATGCTTGCCTAGTAGCTTCATTTTGAATTCTCCAAAAATAACACCGTTTCTTGCAACTTTAATTATTTGACCTCCTTCTGCTAAAATAGTGCGAGATATTAGCTGCCAATCTGCGAGGGAATCTTCTCCAAACCATATTGTAGGAACGCCTGCATGTTGTACAACATTTCTTGTTATAATATCGTCATAATTAGCAACGGTAAATCCGTCTTTTGGAGTTTTTTTAATAAAATTAGAAAACGCCGCTTTATATATATGAATATCTTTAAAATAGTCTGGGTGATCAAACTCTATATTATTAACTAATGTTACATGTGGATTATATGATTGGAATTTATCCTGATACTCATCTGCTTCAAATATTATTAAATCAGATGAACCAACACGTGCGTTTGACCTCCAATTATTTGATCGTGCACCTATAATCACCGTTGGGTCTTTTCCGCTTCTTTCTATCATCCAACCAGCTAAGGCAGTTACTGTCGTTTTCCCATGCGTGCCAGATATTGCAACTGATTTTTTGAATAAATGTATCAATTCTCCCAAAGCTTCTGGGTATGAGATAGTTGGAATCCCTCTTTTTTCTGCTTCTTTTATTTCTGGGTTAGCTTTTGTATATGCAGTAGAATATATTACAACATCAGTATCTTCTGGAATGTTCTTTTTATTAAAATTTATAAATACTTTAATACCTGATTTTTGTAATACCTCGTCTGTGAAAAATCTTTCAGGTATATCTGATCCAGATACGTATTTACCCTTTTTTATTAGAACTTCTGATAACGCAGTCATTCCTGCACCTTTTATTCCGATACAGTAAAAATTATTATTTTTGTCAAATATATTATCCATATAAACGCAATATTTCTTCTGCCATTATTTCTACGCCATTTTTTACTTTTAGCCCACTCATTTTCTTTTTTAACTTATTTATCAAATCCTCATTTGAAATAGTTGAAATAATATGTTTAGCAAATGACTTTGAGTTAAGCTCATTTTGATTAAGAACAACAGCTGCTCCTCTAACTTTTAGCATGTTTGCATTATCTACTTGGTGAGAATTTGGTATTGGGATAATTATTGTCGCTGCTCCATGAAATATATAATCTGCAAGCGCCCCCATTCCGGCTCTACTTACTACAATATCTGAAGAAGCTATTAGTGTTTGATACCATTCTTCGCCAAACTCAAACTGAAAATAATTTTCACTATTGCAATCTTTGTTTAATTTACCCTTACCTGTGCTATGGGCTATAAATGCATGTTTCGTTAGGTTATGTACTGACTCCGACACCAATTTATTTATTGCAGCGGCTCCAGTTCCTCCGCCAACGATTGTTACCAACTTTTTTCCTTCTGGCAATGTAAACGGTAATTTTTCTTTATTTACTGTTTCTTG
>CAZKTI010000032.1:0-8145 GCA_964555725.1 uncultured Gammaproteobacteria bacterium
AATATGGAAGATACCATCTACAGAGAAACAATACTCCATCACTATAAGCACCCAGAGTATTTTGGAAGATTAAAAAACCCAGATAAAACTGAAACTGTTTTAAATCCTTTATGTGGCGACACACTAGTAATAGATATAAAAGAAAAAGATGGAAAGATAGTAGAAATTGCATGGGAAGGCGAGGGTTGTGCTATCTCTCAAGCTGCAATGTCTTTAGTGTCAGGAGAAATTGTAGGGAAAAATAAAAATGCTATACTTACATTAACGATAAAAGATATATACAAATTAATGGGGGCCCAGGTTTCTTTTTTACGTGAAAAATGTGCAGCCCTTCCTTTGGTAGGTTTAAAAAGATTATTTAAATAGATGGATACAAAAAACAATCAGGTTATTTCTAAGGGTATGCAAAAAACACTCGTTATAGACGAGCTCTTTGACCTAAGCTTGTATAAGCGAGTACGGGAAACAGCCAAAAACGATTTAGCAAAAATATTAGACGAATTAATTTTGGCAGAAACAAAACACGTGAAGTTTTGGCAAGAAATGTTTAATTTACAAAATGTTAATAAACTGCCACTAGGTAAAAAAATTAAGCTAGAAATTTTCAATACGATTTGTGTTTTATTTGGAGAACGAGCTGTATTTTTTATTTTAGAAGCGATTGAAGTATATGGTATTCGAAAATATTTGAAAATATGGAATACATATAAAGACACAGAGTTTAGTGAAGGTGTAAGAGAAGTGCTGCAAGATGAATTGCAGCACGAAGGAGAAATAATAAGTTCAGCAACAGAGAAAAAAATATCAGCAGACAAAATACGAAATGCTTTTTTAGGGTTTAACGACGGGCTAGTAGAAGTCTTAGGAGCAATAGCAGGATTTTATGTTGCGTTTCAAAACAATGTAACCGTAGTTATCGCAGGACTAACTGTAGCAATAGCAGGATCCATTTCAATGGTAGCTGGTGTATATGTTTCAGAAAGCTCAGAACATGAAATAGAGGATTTGGAAAGAGCAAAAAAAATATTTTTAGGTAAGAAGGTATCTGATGTTGGACACAACAAAGTTATTAAACTCTCCTTCATTGTAGGAATATCATATATAGTTGGTGCCTTAATACCTTTAACTCCAACACTTTTTGGCTCACGTAGCATTCTTCTATCAGCTATCGGAAGTGCGGTTATGATAATTATTGTTTCATATATTTTGTCATTCATTTCTGGAATGGACATCAAAAAACGTATTATGATGAATTTAGGTATAATTTTTGCAGCAATTATAATTACTAGCTCAATAGGATTTCTCATAAAAGAAGCATTTGGTGTAAGTTTATAACATGCAACAAATAGCCAAAAAAAATAATGGTTTTTCATTAATCGAAGTATTAGTAGTCATAGCAATCATAGATCTCTTAGGCTCAATCGTGATTTTTAATGTAGCTTTTACCACTAAAAAAGGAAGAGATACAAAACGAATAGCAGACCTTACAACTATAGGAAGGTTTTTAGCAGGAGGAGAGTGCAGAGATCACTCACTAGGTGACGGAGTACCAATTGATCTTACACACTTTGCAAATGAGTTAGTTGTGGCAAATCCACAGTATGCTCAATTTATTTCCCAAATACCAAAAGACCCGCAATCAGGAAGTAATACTGAATCAAATTATTTTTATGTTAAAGTTGGTAGTACATGTGTAATTTACGCTAACCTTGAAAACGAGGATTCAGAAATAACGCTTACCACGCTAACCAATCCAACGGCTGGAGGAGGGCAAGGAGTGCTTGAGGGCTCAGCAAATGGTGTGAATGGAACAAAAATTTATTTTCAATTTTCAAATTAAATGCCAAAGTTGATAGACACACATTCACATATAAACTTCAATGCATTCAAAGATGATGCAGACGAGGTAATAAAACGTGCGTTAGAAAAAGACATTCACTTGTTTGCAGTTGGCTCACAAATCGATACATCAAAGCGTGCAGTAGAGTATGCAGAAAAATATGATGAAATCTGGGCAATTATTGGTCTTCACCCAATGCATTTAGTATCAAGAAGAATTGATGAACAGGAAGTACATTTCACCACAAGAGAAGAAGTTTTTAATTATGACGAATACAAAAAATTAGCAGTTCATAAAAAAACTATAGGCATAGGGGAGTGCGGATTAGATTATTACAGGCTAGATGATATAGAAGGTGATAACGAAGAGATGAAACAAAAACAGAAAATTGCCTTCAGAAAACAAATTGAATTAAGTACAGAAGTTTCAAAACCATTAGTTATTCATTGTAGAGACGCATATGAAGATGTACTTGAAGTTATAAAAGATTATATCGCTGAAAAAAAGGTGACGCCAAAGGCAGTTATGCATTGCTATATTGGAAATAAAGAAATGGCAGAAGAATTTGTAAAACTTGGTTTTTATATTTCATTTTCAGGAATTATTACATTTAAAAACGCAAAAGAACTAAAAGAAGTTGTTAAGTCAGTGCCTATAGAAAAAATAGTAGTAGAAACTGATTGCCCATATTTATCACCTGAGCCAATGCGAGGAAAAAGAAATGAACCTTCATTTGTAGAATATACCGCAAAACAAGTAGCTAAGCTCAAGTGGATAACCGAGGAAGAGGTATTCGAAACAACCACAAAAAACACAAAAACTCTTTTCAACATATAAAAAATATAAATTAACTTGCCTAATATTAGCAATTCTTTTTACCAGAGGATTGACTTTTTAGCAGAAACTATCTATTATGTGTGCGCCACAGTCTATTTGTGGCTTATTTTTTTCTATGAAAAAGCTAGACAGAGTACCTAATAGCGGAGAAAACAAAGTATGGTGGAGACCAGCACTTTTGACGTTTTTTCAGATGAGTGGATGGATAGGAATACCTGTCATCGGCGGATTATTTTTAGGTAAATGGCTGGATGATAGATATGGCACAGAGCCATGGCTGTTTATAACTACAGTGGGAGTAGCATTTATTATTTCAATGATTGGAATAATAAAAGAAGCTTTTAAAGCTATGAGATTAATAGAAAAAGATAGTAATAACAAAAATAAAAAACTCATTTGCTTTCAGCATGAGATTGGAAAATACAAAGACGAATATTTAGATAAAGAATAATTTGATGGCAACAGCAGGAACACATTTAGAAGATGTATCAACACTGCACGTTGAGGCAGAAACTCACGCAGAAGTTGCAGCACCTGCACACACACCTACATTATTTGCAGAACCAATACTTGGTTCAGCAATTACAAACTCATTACTAACCACTTGGACAGTAGTAGTAATAATAATAGGTATATCCCTTTCAATAAGATTTAGTTTAAAAAAAATACCAACAGGTATTCAGAATTTTTTTGAAATAATATTAGAAGGAGCGCTATCACTTGCAGATTCAGTAACTGGTGATAGAACAAAAACATTAAAATTTTTCCCAATAGTATTCGCACTTTTCATTTTCGTACTGATAAGTAACTGGCTAGGGCTTTTGCCAGGAATTGGATCAGTAGGTACAAACGAAATTCATGATGGACATAATGTGTTTATACCATTTTTCAGAGGCGGCACCGCAGATTTAAACACAACTCTAGCGCTTTCCTTGTTTGCAGTAGTTGGTTCACACATTGTAGGTGTTGTAATGGCAGGAAGTTGGAATCATTTAAACAAGTTTGTAAATCTAAAAGCACTTATAGAGATACCAAGAAAAGTTACTAGCGATCCAACAATAGTTTTAGTAAATCCAATAAAAGTATTTGTGGGACTTATTGAAATTATTGGAGAAGTTGCTAAAGTAGCATCTCTGTCATTCAGGCTATTCGGGAATATCTTTGCAGGTGAAGTATTACTAGCTTCCATGGCAGCTATATTCGCCTTTTTGCTCCCCATACCATTTATGTTTTTAGAAGTTTTAGTAGGAGTAATACAGGCGCTTATATTCGCAATGCTTACACTGGTATATTTCACCATTGCAAGTAGCGCAGAGGAACATTAATTTAAAAAATAATAATTTATAAATATTAAATAAGGAGAAAATATGGAAAATGCAACAGATCTCACAATGCTTGCAAAAGCACTCGCAATAGGAATCGGTGCAATTGGCCCTGGGCTTGGTATCGGTCTTATTGGAGGAAAAGCAATGGAATCTATAGGAAGAAATCCAGAAGCTTCTGGAAAAATCCTAGTTCCCATGCTTCTTGCAATGGCATTTGCAGAAGCCATCGCTATTTACGCACTGGTTATCGCTTTCGGAATCGAGCCAGTAGCAGTAGAAGCAGCAGAAGTTATTACTCAGTAATATAATTACATGCAAGCGCTCGTAGATACATTTCACATAGACGTAAAGCTTATCATCGCACAGTTGGTCAATTTTTTAATTGTTCTTACGGTGCTTTATTACTTTGCGTTAAAGCCACTAATGAAAATAATGAACGAGCGCTCAGAGACAATAGAAAAAAGCCTTAAAAAAGCCGAAGAGATAGATATATCATTTGAAGAATCAAAAACAAGGCAAGAGGCAATGTTAGTAAAAGCAAGAGAAGAAGCGCATGCAATAATTGGAGAAGCAGAAGCCCGTGGATTAAAAGAGCAAGAAAGATTAAAAGAAGAAACAAAAGTAGAAGTAAATAAGCTTGTGGAAAATGCAAAAAATCAGATAGCTCATGAAAAAGAAAAAGCAACAAAAGACTTAAGAAGAGGAACAGCAGAACTAGTCATAAAAGCTAGTACCAAAGTTCTTGAAAAACATGCGCCAAAAGACCTTGATGCAAAACTAGCAGAAGACGCGCTAAAAAAGATTTAGTATGCATTATTCTTCAAAAACATTAGCAAGAGCATTTGTAGAAGTAGCAGAGAGTAAAAGCGGAGAAGCGTTAGACAGCGTTTCAAAAAACTTTATTGCACTTTTAAGAAAAAAAGGCTTGTCTAAGAAGTTATCTCACATAGTTACTCACATAGAAAAATTTGAAGACAAGAAAGTAAGTAGAATACGCGCTACAATCACAAGTGCTGATACACTTTCAGACAAAGACGAAAAAAATATTGTAAGTGAAATAAAAAAAGCATACAAAGTAAAAGAAGTTTTAATTAAAACAAAGAAAGATAAAAAACTTATCGCAGGAACTAAAATTCAAATTGGCTGGGAGATAATAGATAATAGTCTCAAAAGCCGTATTACCCAGCTAAAAGAAAATATAGTATGAAAACAGATAACATTATAGAAAATTTAAAAAAACAAATTGACGCAACTCATACGAGCGCTACAAAAAAAGAAGTTGGAGTAGTGGTTGAGGTAGCAGATGGAATTGTAAGCATAATGGGACTTCCAAATGCAGCTTCTCTTGAGATGCTTTCAATAGAAACAACTAGCGGAAAAGTAAATGCAGTAGTTTTAAATCTAGAAGAAGATACTATTGGAGCAATGGTATTAGGAGAAGCAATAAAAGTACAAGAAGGTGATTCAGTGCATGCAACAGGAAATATTTTGCAGACCCCAGTAGGAGAAGAACTAACAGGTCGTGTAGTAAACGCACTGGGAGTTGCTATAGACGGAAAAGGAGAAATTGAGTCAAAAACATTTTATCCAGTAGAAAAGATAGCACCAGGAGTTATTACTCGCGAATCAGTAAATACACCTCTACAAACAGGAATTAAAGCAGTAGACAGCATGATTCCAGTTGGACGCGGGCAAAGAGAACTTATTATAGGAGACAGGCAAACAGGAAAAAGCGCAATCGCAATAGACACAATTTTAAATCAAAAAGGAAAAGACGTTATATGTGTATATGTTGCAGTGGGTCAAAAAGAAGCAAAAGTAGCAAAGATTGTAAACGCATTTGAAGAAGCAGGAGCACTTTCATACACAACAGTGGTTACAGCAGGTGCAAGTGACCCAGCATCTGAGCAGTTCTTAGCACCATTTGTCGGATGCGCTATCGCTGAATATTTTATGGACAAAGGTAAAGACACATTGGTTATCTATGACGATCTCTCAAAGCACGCAGTTGCATACAGAGAGATATCTCTGGTTCTTAAACGACCCCCAGGACGTGAAGCATATCCAGGAGATGTATTTTATCTTCATTCAAGACTATTAGAGCGTTCTGCAAAATTAAATAAGGAAAATGGTGGAGGCTCTCTTACAGCACTTCCAATAATTGAAACGCAAGCAAATGATGTATCTGCATATATCCCTACTAATGTTATTTCAATTACTGACGGTCAGATTTATCTTGAAACAGATTTGTTCTATCAAGGTATTCGACCAGCAGTAAACGTTGGTCTATCCGTATCTCGTGTGGGGTCCGCCGCACAAACAAAAGCAATGAAAAAAGTTGCAGGAAAACTAAGACTAGATCTAGCACAATACAGAGAGCTAGCGGCATTCGCACAATTCGGCTCAGACTTAGACGAAACAACTAAGAAGCAAATTACACGAGGACGCGCAATGACTGAGTTACTAAAGCAAGGGCAATACATGCCACTTCCAGTAGAAGAACAAACCGCAGTAATATACGCAGGTATTAACGGTTACTGTGATGATATTAAACCAGAAAAAATTGGTGAATTTGAGAAACAATTCCTTTCATGGTTAAGAACAGATAAAAAAGCGCTCGATGCAATTAGTGAAAAAGGTGAGCTAGATGAAAATACGGAAAAGATATTAAAGGATTCCATTACCAACTTTAAAGGTACATTTAAAGAATAAATATATGGCAACTTCACCAAGAGAAATAAAAAGACGGATAACATCCATAACAAACACTAAAAAAATTACCAAAGCTATGGAGATGGTATCTGCTGCAAAAATGAGAAAATCAGTAGAACGAGTTCAAAAGAGTAAGGAATATGCTGAGACTGCGTGGAGCGTTGCAAAGAGATTGTCTTCTAGTGTATCAATGTCAGTAGAACACCCACTCACAATCAAACGTGAGATGAAGAAAGTCGCTATAGTAGTAATTTCTGGAAATAAAGGCCTTTGCGGACAGTTCAACAGAGATGTAGTAAATTCTGCACTTGAGCGTACAAAAGAATGTGAAAAAATAGGTGCAGAAGTTGAATTCATAACGCTTGGTAAAAAATGCGGCACAGTTCTTGCAAGCAGAAAGAAAAACATCGTAGCGGATTATAAAAAAGAGGATGTTACTACATCAGTAGAAGAAATTGATACCCTATATAAAATGCTTGTAAAAGATTTTGTTGAAGAAAAGTATGACAGGATATATATGGCTTACACAGATTTCAAATCTTCAATGAAACAAGTACCAACAACCTTGCGCTTACTTCCTATTAAAAAGTACGAAGACGAACACCTAGGTCACGTAGGGGAAGATAAAGCAGAAATTGATAATAAAGATAAAGACGTAGATTACACATTTGAACCAAACCCAGAAGCAGTCCTTACCGAGTTATACCCAAGACTTCTTTCAATACAGTTATACCAAGGGCTTCTTGAGTCAAACGCATGTGAGCATAGTGCACGCATGATGGCAATGAAAAACGCAAATGAGGCAGCAGGTGAAATGGTTGACTCACTTAATTTACTTTATAATCGCGCTCGTCAAGCAAGTATTACGCAAGAAATTGCAGAAATTTCAGCAGGACGTCTAGCGCTTAGTTAATTAATAAATAAAAATTCAGGCAGGTATATATGACACAAAACACAACAGGAAAAATTAAACAAATTATTGGACAGGTCGTAGATATTGAATTTGAAAAAGTACCAGAAATACTTAATGCAGTAACGGTAAAAAGAGACAATGCAGAAGAGACGGTAACTTTAGAAGTTCAAGCGCACATAGGTGGTAGCGTAGTAAGAACAGTAGCAATGGGTTCAACAGATGGATTAAAACGTGGAATGAAAGTAATGGACACAGGCGCTCCAATAGCAGTACCAGTAGGCAACAAAACACTTGGACGAATGTTTAATGTTTTAGGAAATGCTATTGACGGCAAGGAAGAGGTAAAAGATGTACCTACAAATCCTATTCATAGAAATGCACCAGAATTCAAAGACCTTTCTACTAAAACAGAAATTCTTGAAACAGGTATTAAAGTGATAGACCTTATAGCCCCTATTGTAAAAGGTGGTAAAGTTGGTTTATTTGGTGGTGCAGGTGTAGGAAAAACTGTGGTAATC
>CAZKTI010000033.1:0-8116 GCA_964555725.1 uncultured Gammaproteobacteria bacterium
GTAGCAATAAAAGAAAGCAAATATATATATGCGCGAGAAAGGTTGGCTTTTTTTAAAAAATTACTGATCACAACAAGTAAAAATAGTACGATGATGATGATATCAATCACATACAAACTAAATGTTCCAGGCTCCCACGCAGCACCATTCAGTGAATCTAAAAAAAATATATATCTTGCTTGCCACGGTAAAAGAGCTACTAAAACAAGTGTTAAGTAATCACAAGCTCTATCAAACAATTGCATTGTATCGTTTCTCCCACTGTTTTTGCACTGAACGTCTGGCATCATGGACATGCGTTTTAAAAATAGAAGGTGTAATCATAATAGATGTCGAGGTGTTCATGGTTTCTGCAAGTCTTTTTGGTAAACGCTTCTTTTGAAATTTAAATATTTTTTCAGAAAAAAATTCATATGTAACTGGCAAAAAAATAAATTCAAATACTTTTTTAACAAATTTATTTATTTTTATATTAAGTTCAGAAGCATTACGATAAACAAAATTTTGAAATTCTGAAATAAAAAAAGAATTCGCTTTCAAAAATGTTTTATACTGATTTCCATCAGAATCATACAAAGGGAGCGAAGTTGCCACCCAATACTTCATATAAATATCGTTTTTTTCAGAAACATCTTTTAGAGAAATATGTGAGCTGTCAACAAAAAAACTAAGACATAGTGCATCTTCAAACGAGCCCGCACGGGGACGTTTAAAAAAAGCAACACTTATAAGCACTGTTAATAATCGTACAATGGGAAGCGCTTGTTTTTTAACAACAATAAACATATCAAGATCACTCTCCTTTTTTGCGTTAAAAAAAGAAAGATTATTGCAAATTGCTATCATTCTCACAAATGGCACATAAGCCCATAAAAGAATTGCTCTTCTAGCCTTTCGCATCTTAAATATATTTGAAATATATCTTTTATGCCTCATAGTAACTATTCCCGCTCTTCCTGGCAAAAAATAAAATCCGTCTTTTTGTTCTACGGGCGCTGCGAGTAATGCACTTCGCACATCACGATATTCATACCTGGTGTCAGACAAAAGAAAAGTATGTATTTCCCACGAGGTTAATGGGTAATCAAAAATATCAAAGTATGAAAGCGTCTTTATTATAGAAATCGTGCATACATCCATACATCTTATAGCTCTTCATCTACATTTGGTTTTACTAGCTCAGGAATGTCTGCGCCAACAGAGGAATCGCTAATTTTCATTACATCTTTATCAATTTTTATAAACTCTTTTCCTGCGGATTCATAGTGGTTTACCGTGGTACCCAAAGATTTTCCAAGTTTTTGAAAATAAATTTGATACGACTTAAGGTGTTTACTTAATTTCTCAACATTACCTCGTATTTCTTTTGCTGATTTTTCAATTTTAAAAGCCTTAAACCCATACAGCACAGATTGAAGATATGCAGTAAACGTAGTAGGAGAAACTATAATAACGTGCTTTTCATTATACGCATAATCTATAAGGCTTCTAGTATTAGACTTTAATGAACCGACCTGATTTATAAGAAGGTCATAATATATCCCCTCTGCTGGAATAAACATAAAGGCAAACGGTAAAGTTTTTTCTTTCGGACGAATATACTTTGCTGTTTCATCAATTCTTTTCTTTAAATCGTTTCTAAATTCTTTTTCTAAAAGTTCACGAGTAGCTGGGTCAGTTTCGTTAACTGCGCGGTTATAATTATCGAGTGAAAATTTTGCGTCCACCGGAATAAATCCTTCTTTAGTAATAATTACCGCATCAACTGTTTCACCATTTTTGAATTGATACTGCATAGTATACGCATCTGGTGATAAAATATTTGAAAGTGACAACTCTAAACTTGCCTCTCCAAGATTTCCTCGCTGCTTTTGATGTTTCAAAACTTTTTCCAAATTATGAAGCTGCTCAGTAATGGTAAATACTTGCTTTGTAGCTTCCGATGTTTCTGTAACCCCTTTAGTAACTGCGATTAAATGTTTTGTCACTTGCTCATTTACATCTTTAATGAGTTTCTGAGATTCTGAAAACTGATGACGCACAGCCTCTTGTGTCATTTTTGAAGACTCTCCTAATTTTGCATCAAGTGTTTTTTGTAATTCTTGTATTTGTTGCTGTAGCATCATTGTAGATTCACCACCTTTTCCGCCTCTAAACAAACGATATATAATAACCGAAAGAGCTATGGCAATAAATAAAAGTAATATTGATACACTTTCCATAACAGCAGTATAACATAAATAATAAAACGCTATTCTTAATGTTAAATACTATATTGATATAAAATACTGCTATAAATAAATTCCCGCCTTGAAGCGAGATAATAAACCATCACCCCGAGGTAGCTCTTAGTAGTCCCGAGCGCGAGGGACTGACTCAGCCGAACCATTTCGGTGAGTAAGAGCGTATGAGGGGTAGATGGTTTTTATGAACGGAATCGGCGGCGTGTTTTTTGTTACTTTGTACACACAAAGTAACAAAAATTCTGCATTGACCATAGTATTAAACTGTGGTACTATTTTCTAATCACAACCAAACCATTAAGGTTGTTTTTAATTTGGCCAACTTTTATATTGGCTAAATTATCTCGAGAAAGTCGAGAGATTATTCAAACTAAATAAATATTTACGAGCTACCATATTAAAAAAATTGCCATACAAATAACAAATCGATTGCTCGACGTTGGTATTGGTATAGGAAAAATAATTATTCCTACAGTAAAAATAATTTTTGTATCCCCTATCAAAATAGTGTGGGGGTTCTTTTTTCATTCTGTATTAGTAAACGTATACCGTTTTTACTTCAGTTTGAAAAAAGGTATTCTGGAACAGCACCCAGCATATATAACAAAAAAATGGGTATCCTTAATTAATAGTAGGTACAGTATTCACATAGCGATAGCGATTATTGCATTTGTAACATTAATGACTAGTGTTTCAGCTACACAAGCAGAAAACTATGTAGAAAAAACTATGATTTCATCGCTTCTCACACCTGAATTTAGTGATGATGTACTCATTATAGAAACAGCAGATGAGTCAGAAGGTAGTGCAGACATAAACAAACCAGTACTATACACTCGTGCAGGATATATAAATAAAACACCCACATCGCTACATGCATTATCAGAAGAAGAAATATTGCAAGAAAGTGTGGGAAGCTCCATAAGCCAAGGCGGCTCAGTGCTTGTGAAGCACAATGTTGCAACAACCGATATAGACAGAAGGGAAAGAAATAATTCTGAAATCTATACCGTGAAGCCAGGAGATACAATAACAAGTATTTCAAGAAATTTTGATATTAGCGTAAACACAATTTTATGGGAAAATAATTTAACTGCTTACAGTATTATTCGCCCCGGAAAAGAATTAATAATCCTACCATCAACTGGGCTCACGCACTCAGTTAAGAAAAATGAGACTATAATAAAACTCGGAGAAACATATCAAGTTGAGGCAGAAGCTATTTTAGAAGCAAATAAATTACTAGCAGACAGCACCTTACGTGCAGGACAAAAAATATTCATTCCAAATGGTCTAAAACCGCAGCCGACACCAGCAGTAAGATACGTTCAGCCAAGAAAAGACAATTTTGCTCGATCACCACAAGGAGGAAAATATATATGGCCAGCGCAAAGCTATGCAATTTCACAATACTTTACATATAGACACTTCGGTCTAGATATTGGAGCACGTGCAGGTTCTCCAGTATTTGCTGCTGCTGAAGGTGAAGTTACAATTTCTAGTCAAGGAAGATGGAATGGTGGATATGGAAATCAGGTAGTAATTGACCACGGCAACGGAGTAACAACAAGATACGCACACAACAGCTATAACCTTGTAAGTGTTGGAGAGAAAGTAACCCAAGGACAACCAATTGCAGCTATCGGCTCTACAGGAAGATCCTCAGGACCACACAGTCACTTTGAAATAACAATTAATGGTAGACGTGTAAATCCACTCAATTATCTTTCTCGTTAACACCCCTAACGTTTAAGTATACGAACAACGATAAGTACATATATAAGATCATAAAAAGTTTTGATAAAACTTTTTATTGGACTCATTCTGCTCCCTTCTTGATGAAACCAGCTTACTGGCACTTCAACTATTAAATAATTAAGCCTACGAGCGCGAGTTAAAATTTCAAAATCAAATCCCCACCGATATGTTTTTAGTATTGTAAAAAGAGATATTGCAGCATCTCGTGAAAAACCTTTAAAACCACATTGCGAATCATAGATACCAGGTAACAACAAGAGTCGAATAATAAAATTAGCGAGCCGTCCAAAAAAACGTCGGTACAATGGCTGATTTTTATTTATGGAGCTGGTAGGAAGATGCCTGGAACCAATAACTACAGGTGTTCCCCGAATTAATTCTTTTAATAATTTTGATAGCTCATCTATTGGAGTTGACCCATCAGCGTCCATAAAAAAAACATATTCTCCAGAACTTGCAAGAACTCCCGTACGAACTGCGAAGCCCTTTCCTCTATTCTTTTTGTAATGCAAAAGTTTTACTGAGTCAGTGCCATCAACGAATTTTTTCAACTGTGCATGTGTACTATCTGTAGAACCATCATCAACTAAGATAAGCTCATAATCTAAATGGTTAGCTTTTAAAAAACGAATTATTCCTTTTATTGTATGAGCTAATCGCTTCTCCTCATTATAAGCTGGAATGATTATAGATAGTTTCATAAAACATATTATACTTCTAAATAGTATTGTAGTCGATAAAAAAATCTAATATTTTTCAAAAAGGCTTTTTTAATGTATACTTATACATATGGGTTTTTTTGGTTTCATAGTACTAATCGTATTAATTTTATATCTCCGCGGCCTCTCAAAGCGTATTTCTGTACTAGAACAAAATAGCAAGGTGTATGCTGAGTCTCCAGCACAAAAACTAAAAACCACTCCAATTTCAATTTCTGATTCAAATAATAAGCAAGAAGAACATCCGACTACAACAGAAAAAATAAAACAAGAAATTAGCGAACGTACAATAACACTAAAAGAAAAAGCAGATATTGGGGAACGACTAATTGAATGGATTAAAGAAGACTGGCTTCTTAAATTAGGTGCCCTTCTTTTTTTAATAGGAATAGGATGGTTTGTTAGCTACGCTTTTGCGAATAATTGGATTGGCCCAATGGGACGAATAGTTCTTGGCCTTATTGTAGGTGTATTGTTTATGATAGGTGGAGAAGCAAGAACCAAGAACAGCACATACCAAGGTTCCATATTTCTTGTACTTGGATCATCAATAGTTCTATTAACAATATTTGCTGACCGTGAAATTTATCAAAACTTCTCATCACTTGCGGGGCTCATAATAATGTTCTTATCAACGGCATTCGTTGGCTTATCAAGTGTACGTCATAAAAACGAAGCTCTTGCAATCACAAGTATTGTACTTGCAGGGATAGCGCCAATGTTAACAAATTCTGCATCTCCAGATGTCATTAGTCTATTTACCTATCTAACGGTAGTAACCGTAGGCACGGTCTGGGTGGTGGTACTAACTGGTTTTCGTAGATTAACGTTTATTTCACTTATTATTGTATTCTTATACAGCCTACCTATTATTGGAGCATCACAATACAAAGCTCATGAGGATGCATTATTACTATTCTCATTCTTTTTTGCTTCAATATTCTTTGTAACAAACAGTACAGGTATTTTAAAGCTAAAAGAAAAGAAAGATATTATTCCTGACTTATTAACTGCAGGGCTAAATGGTTTATTTTTAGTTTTCATGATTCTAAACGCCGCTCAAGAAAATTGGCAAAGTCTCTTTCTTGCAACATGGATGCTCGTATTTAGCATTGGAGCGTTTATGCTATTTAAAGTAACTAAAAAACCTGAGGTCTTTTTCGTACACGCATCAATAGCTCTTGGCATGCTAGGTGTTGCAACTGCAATAGAATTAGAAGGTCACGCACTTACAATAGCGTATATTTTGGAAGTTTCTGCAATTAGTATAATTGGATACGTGCTTACAAAAAAAGCTGATGCCGGACAAGCACTGGGATTACTACTAGGTATTCCTGCTGTTCTTTCAATTTCAAGTCTTACCTCATCTGCTTGGAGAACTGAAATATTTCACAAAGATTTTGTTGTTGTTCTATTAATGGGAACTGCACTTTTAGGAGTTGGTTTATTCTATTTCTCTCTTCGAAACAATGAACAGAATAAACCAAAGCGAGAGTACACAAAATTTTTTCTTACGACAGGTGCATATTATTTGTTCGCACTTGTATGGCTGTCAATTCATGCTACTGAATTATCAAACGACACCGCAACAATGCTTTCATTAGTGATTTATACTCTAGTTGGTCTTGCTCTATATTTTGTGGGCATTGGGAAAAATTCTCATTACGTTCAGTGGTTTGGGGGTGTGCTTCTGCTTCTCGTTGTAGGCAGACTGATTTTGATAGATGTATGGGATATGGAATTAACAGGAAGAATAATAACATTCTTTGTTATTGGCACACTACTCATGAGTACTGCTTTCATGACAAAATGGACTCAGAAAAAAAATGATGCACATACAGAATAAAAAACTAATACTAATAGCCCTTATAGGTCTTCTTTTAAGTAATCCGGTGGGCGCTCAAAATGAAAATAACACAACATTCCTTTCTGCCTTTACTAAGGTAAAAAGCGTTTCTGAAATAAATATACAAGTTCCAACTGTAGTAGAAGTACCGCTAACTGGTGAAGTTATCGAACGAACACAATTTGCAATATATAACAAAACAACAGACTCATTTGAACCATATCTATATAGAAACATAACAAAAAATAATGCACTGCCAGTATCAGCAAGCGCAAGCACTGGTAACAATGTCTTTGCTATTATTGATAATAATTTAAAAACATCAGCTGAATTTACTCTTCCAGAAAATAATCAAGGAAGCGTCGAATTAACCATTTTACGCAATAGTCCAATAACATCCTCTAGACTAACGCTCATCTTAGATGATCATGTTGCGCTTCCAAACACAATAAGTATAAAAACAAATAAAACGATAGTAGCTCCAAAAAGAATGACAAGCCAAACTATCAATTTCCCAGAAACTACCTCATCATCATGGAGCATAAACTTAGCATATAGCCAATTACTAAGAATATCTGAACTCAGACTTGAAGAAAAAAACCCAGAAACAAAAGAGGCTGAATGGATACGATTTTTAGCTCAACCAAAAGAAGAGTACAGAATATACTTCAATCCAGACAGATCTGTAGCAATACAAACAAGCGAACAAGGAAACCTCACAAATGATAAAGATGTAATAAAAATTGGTTCTGAAAAATCAACAAATAACAATCTATATATAAAAGCAGATATTGATAATGATGGAATTCCAGATAAAAATGATAACTGTGTAAGAGACGCGAATCCAAACCAAGAAGATGTAAATAATAACGGTAGGGGCGATATCTGTGACGACTTTGATAGAGATGGGATTCAAAATCAAAAAGACAATTGCCCCAATGAACCAAACTCGCGCCAAATAGATACTGATGGAGATAAAAAAGGAGACGCTTGTGACGATGAAGAAAGTAGGCTAACAGAAAAATACAAATGGTTTCCATGGATAGGTATTGGTATTGCTGTAATAGTAATCATTTTCCTCTTTGCAAGAACATTTCATGAAATGAAAAAAGAAAAAGAAGAAGTTGAACCTCAAAAAAACGAAAACGACCAACCTCAATAAAAACTCACAAATCCAAAAAGTTTTGTGGGCGGTAGGTTAAGGCCTCCGCAACATGCTCCTCGGTTACTGTATCACTCCCTCCCAAATCAGAAATGGTTAAACTTAACTTTAATACTCGATAATAACTCCTTGCAGAAAGGTTGAGTGTTCTAGCTGCTTTTTTTAAAAAGTTTTTTGCTTCTGAAGTTATTTGTGAATGGTCATGCAATACAGATGTTGGGAGTTCTGCATTCATATTTATATTATAATCTTTCAAGTTTTCTTTCTGTCTTCTGCGTGCTGACTCCACTCGTTTTTTAATAATATCAGATGTTTCTCTCTCTGAACGTTTAGACAACTCAGTAACATCAACTGCCGGGACCTGTAAATGCATATCAATTCTATCAAG
>CAZKTI010000034.1:0-8093 GCA_964555725.1 uncultured Gammaproteobacteria bacterium
GTATTCATGAGGCCTATGGCGGTGGTGGTGAGTACGCACTCTCAAAGGATGAGTGCGTATATGAAGCCTACAGGCCTGGACAACGCATTAGCTGGAAGCACGGCGGTAACGGGTTTTACCTTCAGTCACTCTCAAAGGAACTGGAGGCACGAACTTTCTATATCGGTCGTGCACAGTTTGGTCCTGGCTCAGTGTTCATAGATAGGGCACAGGCAGGAAGAAGCGACTTCGTTTGGAGAGAGGTCGAGGGGATGCTTAAGATATGCGGTCCTGATGAAGGAGTCGCCGTTCTTATCATCACCAAGAGATAACAACCCTTTGCGGGCGGTCGAGTGGACGTACCATTCACCTTCGTTTAGGGACGACATAGAGGAGATATTTCATCATGTAACAACTAAGCGGAGGAGCGCAGAATGCGCACCACCGTAAGGGGCGGACATCGAATCATTCGATGGCCGCCCTTTTCAATTTCAAAAATATGGACAATTTAGTCTTTTATTGATAGGGTATTTATTAAAGGGAGGTAGCTCTTGCGCAGACCATTTCATCGAAATGATGAACTTCATCGCTCGCGGCTCCCGCGGGCGCAACACCAATCTTATTGGAGGGGACATACGAAAACTTACCATTCATTTGTGGCAAACTCGATCATTAGACCTTTCTGGTATTTCAGCCTTGCATCCGTGATGCAGCGTATCGCACTTGCCATGGGATCTCCTCGGGGGACATGGTAACAACTCCGAATTATCGGAGTTTTATTTTACCAATTCCTGCTTACTTATTCCCTCAACATGCTTTAATTCTTTTATTAGATTTTCTTTTTTTTCTTGTTCAATAATAAACCCTATGGTAAGTAATAATAGAATTGAAACTACTATTGCTAGAAGTATGACCATTGTTACTTTTAGTGTATGCATGTGCTAGAGAATAATTAGTATTACTCCTACAAGCATAATAATAGTTGCGAGTGTTTTTTTCAAAAGATTTTTTTCGTGAAATACTTTACCCCCTAAAATTGTAGAAAAAAGTATAGAGAGCTGTTTTACGGGAGATGCAAGACCAATATTTTCTAGCGCAACCGCTTCTAAGAAGGTGAGCCTATATCCAATTGTTAATATTCCTAATACTATTATTATCCAGCCTATGTTTTTGAAACCATGTTTAATACCTTTAATGCCGTCATGAAATATAGTTAGCATTATTAAAAGATCTATTGCCAGAAAGAGATGCACAAAAGCTATGAATGTTATCGGATCAATTCCTACTATTCCTAATAGGTATCGATCTAATATTGATGTAAGACCGTAAATAAAAAGAGCAATAAAAAAATAGTTAATATATTTTGATTTTTTTATTTTTGAGATTGTTTTTATGAAACTGTCACCTTTGTGCGCTTCTATTATATATGCGCCTATTAAAATAAGAATTATACCTGCTGTTTGAAAGCGGGTCAGGCTTTCGCCTAGTATAATAAATGCTAGTACCGCTATAATTACTGGAGAAAATGCTCTTAATGGAGATATTGTACTTACTTCAAGATGTCTCGTACTTTTTTGTACAAGAACGTAGCCAGCAGAGCCCAATAGCGTTGAAAAAAATATAATTATTATGAAATTAAAATTTAAATTTTCGTAACTTCCTATAAAAAATAGAGGTATGCTAAATACCCCTGTTACTATACTTAGCGTTGCCGCATACTCCATTGCACGCTCTTTTAAGAGAGCTTTTTTAGCAATAATAATTGCTGCAGATGCCAGTATTGCACTTGTTAGAGCGTAAAAAAACCATGTCATAAGACACAGTATAGCATACAATTATTTGTTTATTATACCGCTGCTTTTATTATGAAAAAAAGGAGTGCAGAAATTATAATTATTTGTGCAAGAAGAGATGCGCGCATTAGTAAAATTATACTCGTTAACTTTTTTTCGAACGAATCTAGATGATGACCGTGGTCGTTGTCTTTAAATTCTTTTTTTAAATCCATATGTTTAGAATATTATATCTCCACCTGTTGATTCTGCTAGTGATGATATTACAAACTGTACAATTGAGAAGGATGTTATGATAATTGCTATGCCAATGAGTCCAGATACAAGAGTTTTCCTTGCTGAGCCAACTAAATCTTCGTTTCCTCCTGAGAACATCCATTGTACACCTCCCCACAATATAATGATAATAAATATGATGCCCAAAAAGCCAAGGAGTATGTTTATGAGGTTTATTATAACATCTCTTATATCAGTTGTCCCTATGTCGGTACCCCCTATATTACTTGCAATCTCGAAGCCGTTTTGTATAAATTGTGCGTGTGCTAAGAAAGGTATAAAAAACAGCCCCATAAGTAATGCCACTGATATATTTCTTCTCAGAATTTTCTTCATTGTTTTTTAGGTTATCAATAAATTAATTTTACGTCAATAATTATCATATAAAACACCCCCTTATTATTATTGGGGGCGTTTTAATTTATTTGCGCTTCTTATGTCTATTTCTTCTGCGCATTTTTTTTCTACGTTTTCGTTTTGCGAGAGATTTTTTTCTTACTTTTGTTGATGGCATAATCTATAATATTTATTTTAATGGTTTGCAGAGTATAACAGAATCCGTAAAAAATGCAAGTTATGGGCTTAATGTATGTATGTAGTATACTAAAGGTAATATGAGAGACAAGTATAATGAAGTAAAGACTGAATATAGAACAATTTTTTCAAAGGGTAATAGTCCATTTGACGCTATAATACTTCCTATAATTTTTGTTTTACTTTCACGTGCTATGCCGTTATTGTATGCTTCTGCTATTGCTGTTTGTCTATCTCTAATAATGACGATATATAGAGTAGTAACCGTAAGAAAATTTGTTTATCCTTTTTATGGCCTTCTAGTGGTTATTGTTGCTATCTTTTTTGTTTTTTATTTTGATTCAGCAGAGGGCTGGTTTTACCCACTAATTATTAAAGATTCACTAATTGCTGTTATTGCTTTTATTTCTATCTCATTTAAAAAACCTTTTGTTGCGTTTGTTAGTGCAATTCCAAGAAGGTGGCCGTTATCTTGGTATTTTCATGAGAAGGTACGCCCAGCATATGTCGAGGTAACACTTTTGTGGGTTGCCTTTTTTGCTGGACGAGCATTCATTTATTGGTCACTTGTTACAACAAAGCAAATAGAATTGTTAACTACAATAAATACTTTTTTTGGTTGGCCAGGAATATTTATACTTCTTGCAGTAACTTACTTATATGGTTCTATGAGATTAAAACAGCTCAAAGGTCCTTCGGTGGAAGAATATAAAAATAATATTCCTGAACCTTGGACATCACAGAGAAGTGGTTTTTAATAAGTCCTATTTAGTTTTTTTATAGGTTAAAGATTTTTTAATATGCCTGTGAGCATCTTTTGCATTTGCTGCAACGTAGAATAGATTTAAATCACCTTTGCTTATAGCTTTGTTTTTGTATACTGTATTTTTTAGAAAATCAATTAATGGTTGCCAGTAATCTTTTCCTACAAGAATGATAGGAATTTTTTCAATTTTTCCTGTTTGAATAAGTGTAAGCATTTCAAATAATTCATCCATTGTGCCAAAGCCGCCTGGAAAGAATATGTATACTTGTGATGAAAATGAAAGCATCACTTTTCTTGTAAAGAAATAATGGAACTCTTCTGATTCATTTACATATGGGTTAACCATTTGTTCAGTTTGTAATTTTATATTAATACCTACTGAACGGCCATGCGCTTCTTTTGCACCTTTGTTAGCAGCTTCCATAATACCTGGTCCGCCACCAGTTATTATTGCAAACTTGTCTCTTGCGAGAAGGTTTGCAAGTTTTGTTGCTTCTTTATAATTCTCGTCTTTTAGAGTGCATCTTGCTGATCCAAAAAAACTAACTGCCTTGTTGTAATTACTTAAAAATTCAAATCCTTCAACGAATTCTGACATTATTTTGAAAATTCTCCACGGGGAACGGTCACCCGAATGGTCTAAAAGCATACTTTCTACGCGTTCAGATGGAAGACATACCTGCTTTCCCTCCGAATTAAAACATACTAGATTTTTTTTTGTTTCCATATACTTATAGTATAACAAAAATTACTTTATTATTATATATTTAATTTTTAATTTCAGAAATTAGTTCTAATGGTGAGCTATCTTCTATCAAAGTAAAAGTTTTTCTTCCTAAAAGTTGTTTAGTGTCGGTAACTACATCTACACGCCAGGTACCAGGCTCAATATTTTTTTTATAGCTGAATCCACGGTAGCCTCCGTCTCTACCGCCGAGGATATCAAAGCGTACTGTGTCACGTTTTTCCCATGCTTGAAATTCTTCATCAAAGAAAGTCCATTCGTGAAAAATCGTACTTTTTAAATCGGTTGGAGCAAAGACAGCACTGAAAGCATATATTGCTCTTTCTGGCTGGTATTTATATACGTTATGATCTTTATATTTATACCATGGGACATGCTCTTTATAGACAATGAAACTGTTGTCTATTTTTTCAACGTTGTATGCAATTTCGAAACCCTTTAATGATAGCGGGATTGGTGGAAGTAGATTTGTAAAATAGAGAATATTAAAACTCGCAAAAATTATACCTACGACAATTTTTGCACCCATGATAGCAAGCGATGTTGTAGTTTTTGAATGCTTTAATGCGTAGATTACGATGCCTATATAGAAAAGGCTTACAATGCCACTAATAATAAATATTTCTGGTCCTATTTTTTTCATAATGACTGGTATGAAAAAAATGAAAAATGAGAACACTGCAATATAATACATGCCTGCTTGAAATATTATGCGCTCATAACGCCTTCTGAAAAATTCATTTCCAACGAGTAGGAATATAAGTATTAGTATAAAGGGGAGGCTACCAAATAGAGAGCCAGAACGAGTGTAGAAAACTACATATCCTGAAAAAAGACCACCAAATGCGTATTGCATTACCAATGGCAGCCATCTAGAAACAGTAGCATTTGGATATGCATTTATTACAATGATAGCAATACCTGCTATAGCAAGATACGTGAATAGTATTACGTTATCTAGGAGAAGATCTATTCTTGTTAGAGTTAGATTGTCTACTGTAAAACCAAATGCAAGCGCAACAAAGCCCAAATATTTATCATATTTTTCTACGAAATTTTTCCCTTTTTCAAAAAGAAGCATATACAAAATTATATCATAAAATTTGTGCCATTTGTTTTATCTTTTTTGCTTGTTTTATCTTTTTTGTGAAATTTGCTATAATATTAGCATAAAGGTCCTTTACAATTTCAGTGCAAAACACACAAATTAACCAGTTTTCTAGCATAGTTAGAAATTTTGGTTATTAGGTGAGTTCGCACTGTATAAAATAAATACGCTTATGTTAGTTAATGAATTTCAAAAAAACACAAACATAAATTTTCAAAAAACAAAAATACATTATCATGAACTACTTGCGTTTTCACTCATAGAATATGCAAAAATAGATGAAGTTTTTGCTCAACATTTAAAATACCTTGTTGAGAGTTTTGCGCCGTCCGAAGTCACTCATTTTTCATTACCATATCATAATGTTTCAGTAATTTTACCTCGTGACAGACATTCTGCTGTAGAACGTGCGGACTGGCTTATGCATGAAATAGCAAATTTTAATGCTTCTCGTGCATCTCTTCTTCTTGGTGCATGGTCTGATAGTTCTTCTGATGTTATAGCAAAGCAAATCGTTGTTGGTTTAGTTGGCATTGCCGTTCCTGGCCCAACACTTGGGCTTATTAAACGAAGAGTTACTATGATGGTTATTGTAGATGACGATGTAGATATAAATGATGTTTCATTTGCTGTACGTACTGTAGAGGCGAGCCAGACCATGACACTAAGTGAGCTTAGAAAAGTGCAGGGAAATATGTATAGGCTTGAGCCAGATTTTTCAGAATGGTTTTTTGGTGATAAAGAGATCTCAATATATAAAGCATCAACTAAGAAATTATTGGATTTGAAAGATGAGCTAAAGTCTTTATCTATAAGATACGAGCATGATAATGAAAATAAAGTATTTACCGTAAGCCCCTTTGTAAATGAAAGATTTACTTCTCTTAAATATGAGCTAACGCCCGTAAGCACTGAATGACCTATTCCACGACGCTTTTAGGAACTGATATAAACTATACAGTTCGTGTACATCCTCGTGCGCGAAGAACAAAACTCACACTTTATCCTGATGGGAGTATTGTTGCGACAATTCCAAAAAATGCATCTGAAAAAGCAGCTCTCAGACTTATAAAAGAAAAACAATCCTGGATACTTAAGCATATATTAAATAAGAGCCGTGATTCAAAACATTTGCTCCCGAAAATTTTAAAAAGTGAAGCCCCTTATCTTAAACAGCAGGCTAAAATTTATATAAATCACCGTTTGAGACACTTTAATACATATTATGGTTTTTCATATAATCGTTTTTTTGTAAAAGACATGAAAAGTCAGTGGGGAAGCTGTAGTTATAAAAAGAATTTGAATTATAATTTTAGATTAATATTACTTTCTGAGGAACTAGCAGATACTGTTATTGCTCATGAGCTTTGTCATTTAAAAGAGATGAATCATTCAAAGAAATTTTGGGGTTTGGTGGGGGAGACAATTAATGACTGCAGAAAAAAAGAACGTGAAGTCCATCAATATCTAATTCAGTAAGTAAAGGTGGACAAAATTGTTTTAAAACGGTAAAGTTATCGCACTTCATTTTTTGGAGAGGTGGCTGAGTGGTCGAAAGCGCGTCCCTGCTAAGGACGTAAGGGTTTATAGCCCTTCGAGGGTTCGAATCCCTCCCTCTCCGCCACATCGTGCTAGCACGAGGATGCTCAAATTAGTAAGAAAACGGTATATATGACTTAAGAGTATTTATATTAATAAATATACAATTTTGTATGTCAGAAGGAGAAAAATTAACACCTCAAGAAACAGGAATGTGCCCACATGGTAATTTTCTTGCTACTTGTTCTTTATGTAATGAGGTAAGCGAGAAGTCAGAAAAAGATAGGATATGGGAAAGAACATCACAAGAAATTGAACAGATTGGTGATAAATTAGGAAAGGGAATTGATGATGGGGTTAAAGAGTCTGTTATTGCTCTAACAGTCAATGAATATCCAACAGTTCAATCTTGCGAAGGGCATCTAGATGAGAAGGGATTAAGTTACCCATGGGTTCAGGTTGAAGCTCCGGCACCAGAAGGGTGGGAAGAAGATGACATTAAAAAACAAGAATGGACAGAAGCAAATTTACACCAAAGAGAAAGAATGACAACAATGTTAAAAGAATTTTATCTAGACAGGGAAGAAGATAATGATTCACATCTTATATTAGCTGATCAGGGTATCTACGAAGCCTTTCGATTACAAAGCGCAGGCGGAGAAGTAATGGATTCATTATCTCGAATACAGCAGGAGGAGAAGCAAAAAATGTATAGAAAAGAGATGAAAGATTTTACTGATTTTTTAAGACAACAATTTGAGCAAGAGAATACCGATGCTGAATTGAGAGAAAGGATAAATAAAATAAATGAGTTAAAGATTGGAAATGCTCAAAAAGCTGATATAATTTTAGTCGTATTAGGTTTCAAACCAGCAACCGAATTATCACTTTATGAAAATAATGATAGTGAATCAACTGTAATTAATGCGCTGGAACAAGCTGGATTAAAATTTGAACCAAAAGATCCATCCGAATATAGTAAAAATGTTATTAGTGAATTTAAGATAGCACTTGATAGCACTTTATTGGATAGACTTACACATGTGAGTGCTAAAAAAGACCATACTGAATATGGGAGGTTAATGGGATACCCCGAATCTGCTGTACAAGCGTTTGGTAAAAAAGACGCATTGCTGGATGAACAAGATTATCCAGATATGACTGGCATTATTTTGCCTTTAAAACTTTCAAAAGAAAACTGGGAAGATGAACTAAAATATTTACGTAAAGGAAGTGAAGCGATAAAAAAGTACACACCCGAATTATATGATGAACTTGTTGGTGATGAAAAATAATAGTTTACTTAAACGATAATTATTTGATATTAAAAGATGTTGTATATCATTATATACT
>CAZKTI010000035.1:0-7966 GCA_964555725.1 uncultured Gammaproteobacteria bacterium
TAAATATTAAATTCTCCAATGAGACTTGTACTAAAAGACATGTTATCAATTGTAAAAAGTGATTTGTTTTTTTGTATACTAAGTTTTTGAACTTCAACATTAATGGTTTCTAAATATTTTTTTTCATTTGCAAATCCATAAACTATTTTATTTGCTACACCTACAGAATAAAATTCATTTGCATATTTATCATTTCCGTTAACTGCAATGCCTCTTTTAATTTCTTTTCCTTTAATAATTTTCTTTGGCAATTTTTTTAGATATTTAAATACTTCTAATTTTGCATTCTTATAATTTTCAAATCCTCCATGAGATTCTATATGTTCCGGTGTAAGGTTTGTGAATATTAGAGTGTCATAGGCAATACCAATGTGTCTTGACTGCGCTATTCCTTCAGAAGATGTCTCAATTATTGCATAAGTGCATTCGGCTTTTACCATATCTCTCATCATCTTTTGAAGATTGCCTCTTCCGAGCATTCCCATTTTTTTTGTATTCTCCCATTTCTTTTTTCCAATCTTAAATTCAATAGTAGAAGTGTACCCAGTTTTATAACCTTTAGATTCAAGTAACTCTGATATGAGATGCACTGTTGAAGATTTTCCGTTTGTTCCTGTAACTCCTATTACGATTAATTTTTTACTTGGTTGACCATAAAACCATGCAAAAAAAATAGCCATTATTCTATGATAGACGCCTAATATTTTTTTTGGTACAAATTTTTTTATTAATTCTTTCATCGTATATACCTTTTTATCCATTTTACCGTGGTGTATAGATTGTACCAAAATGTATGATAAGGATATGTAAATGTTCCGGGGTACTGCATGGTTTCAGCTCCGAATCCTTTTTTAAAACGAGTTATGCTTTCCCATGGGTGCTTTTTTGTTATATTTGGTGGAGCTATTCCTCCCATGTCATAATTTTCAAATCCTTTTTCTTTACACCACATCATCATTTTCCATTGCATGAAATAATTACTCATCTGGTTTCTTTTTTTATTTGACGATGCGCCATATAAATAATATGCTGTTTTCCCAAAGGTAACCATTAGGGCAGATGATAAAGGCTCACCTTTTTCGCTTTTTACTATCCAAATCCGTGCAACTGGGATTTTATTAGACCCTCTCTTAGAAGATTCGTATAAAATAGTATGAATCTTTCGATAATACGAATATGGATACATAGATATTTTATCTCGTGATGCTGTTTCTTGGAGCATGTCCCAAAAAATTTGTAGTCCTTCCTTATTATTTTTTTGTTCAATTGTTAAATTCTTTTTTTCTGATAACCGTATATTATATCTGGTCTTTTGGTGCATATGTTCAAGCAACTTCTCTTTTGATTGCGCTATGTCTATTACCCCTTCAAACTCTGGTTGAATTTGCTTTGTTTTTTTCCACCCTTTTGATTTTATAAATTTCCTTACACCATTTCTGTGCACATCGTCATTTGCAGCTATTCTATATCCAGGCTCAAAACTTGCAAAGAAAGCGTTTGACTCTAAACCAATGAGTCTCCAATTTTGTGTAAATACTGACCATAACATGTCTGCTTGTTCTACGCTGGTACCCTTAAGCCATATTGGTCCGCGGGGTACATACACATAGCTCTTTCTTGCAGGTAATTTCATGCACATAGTCATTGCTTGAGCAACTGTTTTTTCACCTTCTTTAATTGCAAAACGCCAAACTTTTCTTCCATAGGATTTTTGAAAGTCTCCCCATTCCCAGCTTTGTAAAAATTCGTCGCTTGAATTTTTCAAAACAAATTCATTCCATTTTTCTTTGTCTTCAGAAAGAGAAATGTGCATATGTTTATTTGTTTTTACCTAAAATCTTTAATGCGGATTCTAATCTTTGCTCTGGGTCTGTAATTGTTTTTTCAACACCCTTGAGTGCTTCTCGTGCTTGGCTTTGGGTAAAACCTAATGCGGTTAAACCTTCAATAATATCTAAGTCGGATGACAGCGTTTCTGTGTAACCTTCAATTAATTTATTTTTAAGCTCAAGTACAATCCTTCCTGCGAGTTTTGGTCCAATACCTGAAACTCTGGTTAAGATCTCGGGGTCCTCTGATGCTATTGCTTGTTTTAATTCACTTAAGTCTGCGGTATCAAGTACAGAAAGCGCACTTTTTGGTCCAACGCCTGAAATACTTATAAGCATTTTGAACATGTTTCGCTCTTCTTCATCTAAAAACCCGTATAAGTCTAATGTTGTTTCTGTGACATGCTGATAACATAGCACTGTAATTTCTGCTTCTATACTAATGCTTTCAAGGATGTGAGCTGGTGAAAAAATCCTGTATCCGACACTATTCACATCAAGTACAATGCTTCCTTTATCTTTTTCTACAACTTTTCCTTTTAAGCGTTCAATCATATTTATGCTTTCTTAATATATTCTACAAGCGTACTTACTCCGACTCCAGTTGAGCCAGCTGCACTGTCTTGGGTTTCAGCCATTTTCCATGCGGTCGCTGCAATATCTAAATGTGCCCACGTGGTTCCTTTTTTAACAAATGCTTTTAAAAAGGCAGCAGCCGTTGACGCTCCTCCTCCTGGTACTGATGAGGTGTTACGCAAGTCAGCGAATTTTGATTTTACTCTTTCTGAGTATTGCTCTGGTATAGGCATATGCCACATTTTTTCTCCAGATTGCTCACCTACTTTAATAAGATTTTCAGTTAACTCTGTGTCATTAGAAAATATTGCTGTAGCAAAATCTCCTAACGCTACTGCTGTTGCTCCTGTTAACGTTGCGAGGTCTATTACTACTTTTGGTTTATACTTTCGTGAATAAATTAGTGCATCTCCAAGAATAAGTCTTCCTTCTGCATCAGTATTCATTACTTCCACTGTAGTTCCATCTGCATAAGTTAAGATATCACCTGGTTTGTATGAGGTTCCTGAAGGTACATTTTCAGTTGCAGGAACTAGCGCAACTACATTAACTGCGAGGTTTAGTTCCCCTATTGCTTTCATCGCACCTAATACTGCTCCTCCACCAGACATATCGTATCTCATTTCATCCATTGCGTTTGATGGTTTTATTGATATGCCACCTGAATCAAATGTTATTCCTTTTCCTATTATTACTATAGGAGCTTCTCCTTTTTTACCTTTCATGTGCTCCATTATAATAAACTTAGCTTCATGGATTGAGCCAGCAGTTACTCCTAGAATTCCACCCATTTTTTCTTTTTCAATTTGCTTTTGATTTAATATAGTTACCTTTTGCTTATTTTTCTTACCAATGTCTTTTGCTAAATCTGCAAGAACTTGTGGAGTAACCACATTTGCAGGAGCATTTCCATAATCTCTAGCAATATTAGTTGCTTTTGCGATTGTAATTCCTGTACGTGCACCTTTTTTTAACTCACTTACATTCCACTCTTTTGTAGAAAATATCGTAGCTGACTTCACGATTGTTGGTTTTTTACCTGACTTATATGCGGTGTAGCTGTAGCTTCCTAATTCTAAGCCTTTTGCTACAAGTTCTCCTATATTTTCTTCACTTATTTTCTTTTTAAGTTCTTCTGGGATACTTAATGCAATTGAATTTATGTTTTTACTTTGTGCTGAACGCACTGCAATACTTGAACATGTTTGCAATGTCTTTGGGGTAATACTTTGTTTGTCACCAATACCAATAAAGAAAATCCACTCTGGTTTTTTCCCAAACTGTGGTACTACTAAAGTTTCACCTTTTTTACTTTTATATGCTCCTGATTTTTTTGCTTTTTCAAGAATATTTTTTATGTTTGCAGGAAGCCATGTTTGAGTAGACTTATCTGAAAATGTAAGTACAACAACTCCTCGTACACCTTTTGGTAATGATTTTTTTGTATCAATTTTAATTGTCATTTTTTTCTATGTTAATTGTTAATTTAGCATCATCTATTTTTATTTCTGTCCCTTTTATTTTTTCTTTGAATTCTAGTGTTCCTAGTATCTGTCTCTCTATATTTAATTTAAATTCATTAATAGTTTTTTTCATGGCTGGATTATCTGTAGAATAAGTAATGGTTGCTTTGTCGTGAATTGTAAAACCTTTTTCTTTTCGCATATTGTTTATATGCCTAACAAATTCACGCACCCACCCTTCACGTTTCAGTTCTTCTGTTATCTCAAGATTTAGTGCTATGCTGATGCTGCCAACTTTTTTCTTACCAATAGTTTGTTCATATGCGTCATAATCATCCAGAGAATCAAGTGTATTAAATTTACGTACGTTTACTTCATCTAATATAATTTTTTTCAATTCATCGCTTCCTTTCCATGCGCTCTTTTCGGTAAATGCCTGCATTTCTGATAACGGCTGGCGCACCTTTATACCCGCTTCACTACGTGTTGCGTGCACCGCTTCTACAATATCACGCGCTTCTTGCATTAACATTTTAACATCACTTTTATGTTTTGATTTAAATGTCTTTGGCCATTCGTCTAAATGCACTGATTCGTATAGTTTGTCTTCTCCCAAGACTATTTGATATGTTCGTTCTGCTAAAAACGGAGCAAGTGGAGCTAACATTTTTATTGTAGCAAGAATTGACTCTCCTAATACTGCTATAGCTTGCTCTTTATCTAGTACGTCATCTCCTTTAAATCGCTCTCTACTTCTTCTCACATACCACTGTGACATATCTCGTAATAATTCTTCAATATCTTGCACTGCTCTTGATACAGCATATGAATCCATGGATTTAGTAGCACTTTCTATTGTCTCATCTACTCTCATAACTAGCCATTGGTCCAGTTGATGCTCAATATCCATTATAAGTGTTCCTTGGGGTTTAAAGTCACCTTTAAATAATTCGTAGAATGAAACGATATTTTCAAAGGTAAGGACAACCTTTCTAAGCATTTCGTTTACACCTTCTTCTGCAAAGTTAAGGTCTTCTGCTTTCATTAAGGGGGATCCCATCATATAAAGGCGTAATGCATCGGCACCGTATGTGTCTAGTGTTTTTTGAGGATCTGGAAAATTCTTTTTTGATTTACTCATTTTTGAACCATCTTCTGCAAGAATGCTTCCTGTTGTTAAAACGTTTTCAAATGCATTTGAACCAAATAGTATAACTGATAGAGCATGCGTGTAATAAAACCATGTTCTTGTTTGTGCAATGTATTCAGTAATGAACTGGGCTGGAAAATTTTCTTTGAACCAGTCTTTATTTTCCATTGGGTAATGTTTCGCAGCAAACGGCATTGAACCAGACTCTACCCAACAATCTACAACCTCTGGAATTCGTTTCATCTCACCACTGCAAGTTTTGCAATTGTATGTCACAACGTCTATGTGAGGTCTGTGCAAGTCTTTTATTTTTCCATCCCATTCTGGTGCTTTTTCAAATAACTCTTTCTTTGAAGAAATAACATCAAACTGTTCGCATTCATCGCATTTCCATATTGGTAGTGGTGATGCCCAAAAACGATTTCTTGAAATATTCCAGTCTGGAGCAGCTTCAATATTTTTTTGAAACCGTCCCTCTTTTAAGTGCTCTGGTACCCAATTAATATTTTTGTTCTGTTTTAGAATATTCTTTTTTACTTTTTGAACATTTATAAACCATGAAGGTAGTGCATTATAAAATAGTGGGGTCTCACATCTATGACAGTGTGGGTAAGGGTGAGTTATTTTTTGTTTTGCTAAAAGCTGATTTGTTCCATGTAAATATTTTATTATAAGAATGTCTGACTCCTCATGATTTTCTTTTGGTTTTACTGAAACTCCCTTAAACTGAAGTTCATTATCTTCTCCGGCAAAATTTGCTTTGAACTTTCCTTCATTATCCACGTGATGAACTATGGGAAGCTTTTCCTGCTTGTAAAGCATGTTGTCGTCTTCTCCGTATGCAGGAGCAATGTGCACAACACCTGTTCCTTCTTCTGTTGTTACAAAATCTCCTGAGTATACTTTCCACCCGTTTTGCTTATTTTCTATTTCGCTTTTTGAATAAAATGAAAATAGAGGTTCGTATTCTAGACCTACTAATTTTTTTCCTTTTAATTCCTCTTTTATAATTATGTTTCTCTTTTCTTTTCCCTGGTTTAATACGTTTTGTAATGATTCAACTAAATCTTTTGCAATAATATATTCTCCAGTTTCACCTTCAATACTTACTTTTACATAAGTTATGCTAGGGTTTACTGCGAGCGCTGTATTTCCTGGTAGTGTCCATGGTGTTGTTGTCCATGCAACTAGAAAAGTGTTTTTTTCTCCGCCATCTGGCGGACTTAATTTGAATGAAACATACGCTGAAATGTCTTTTATTTCTTTGTAGCTATTGTCCATAGCAATTTCTGCATTTGCTATTGGTGTTTCACAACGAGGGCAATAAGGGAGCACTTTATTTCCTTCGTATAATAACCCTTTTTTATTTATTTCTGACAACGCCCACCATACAGATTCAATGTAAGTGTTGTCCATTGTCATATATGCCCCATCAAAGTCTGCCCACCTGCCAACTCTATCAATAGTTTTTTTCCATTCACTTGCATACTTTAATACGGACTCGCGTGCTTTTTGATTGAACACATCTATGCCAATTTTTTCTATCTGTTTTTTCCCAGTAATCCCCATTTCTTTTTCAATCATGTTCTCTATTGGAAGGCCATGACAATCCCAACCCCAACGTCTTTCAACTTTTTTTCCACGCATTGTCTGGTATCGTGGGATGGCGTCTTTTATAACACTCGGTAAAATACTGCCATAATGTGGAAGTCCTGTAGCAAATGGTGGGCCATCATAAAAAACATACTCTCCGTATGGATTTGGTTTGTCTACAGATTTTTGAAATATATTTTTTTCATTCCAAAAGGCTAAGACCTCCTCCTCTTTTTTCGCGACATCTGATTTTTTACTTGACTGTTTCTTCATTTTTGTGTTCTCTTACTATACTTTATATATACATCCACTTAATTTAGTAACTATACTCAGTAGTAACCAAGTAGTCAATGAAGTTTAAACTTGAATCAACAATGCGACCTGAAGGAGATCAACCGCAAGCTATCAAAAAGCTTGTCGGTGGTCTTTCTGATGGAATGAAGGAGCAAACTTTGATGGGTGTAACTGGTAGTGGTAAGACATTTACAATGGCAAATGTCATACAAGAGACACAAAAGCCAACGCTTATTATTTCACCAAATAAAACCCTTGCAGCGCAACTATATTCTGAATTTAGAGAACTGTTTCCTAATAATGGAGTGCATTACTTTGTTTCGTACTATGATTATTACCAACCCGAGGCGTATATTCCGCAATCAGACACCTTTATTGCAAAAGAAACTGATATAAATGAGGAAATAGACCGCCTAAGACACCTTGCTACACAAAGTGTTTTAACCCAGCGCGATACTATTATTGTTGCTTCGGTCTCCTGCATCTATGGACTTGGCTCTCCTGTGGCTTACAAGGCTCAGGCATTTAGTTTTTACTCTGGACAAGCTATGGGAAGGCAAGAATTTTTAAAAAAACTTGTTTCAATTTATTTTAAAAGAGATGATGTTGAGTTTGGGAGGGGCACTTTTAGGGTAAAAGGAGATACCGTAGAAGTACACCCCGCAACTGGCGATCATATACTTAGATTTGAATTTCATAAAACACTTTTGGAGCGTATTACCGAGGTACGTGCTGATGCTGTAGGTACAAAAGTGCGTAAATTTCGTACTAAGGATGATGTGGTTGAACAAAAAAAGGACATCCTTCTCTTTCCTGCAAAACATTATGTAACCGACCAAGATTCTTTTGGCCCGATTCTTAAAAATATTCGAGCAGAAATGGTTACTAGAGTGAAAGAATTGAAGAAGAAAAAGAAACTTGTTGAAGCGCAAAGACTTGAACAAAGAACTAAGTATGATCTTGAGATGATAAAAAATACAGGATATGTAAACGGGATTGAAAATTACTCCAGACACTGTGACGGACGTGCCCAGGGAGATCCTCCCGCGGTACTGGGTGAT
>CAZKTI010000036.1:0-7863 GCA_964555725.1 uncultured Gammaproteobacteria bacterium
CTAAATATTGCTCTTCGTCCCCTTCCAATTTATATTTGTCTTCTTCAGGTTGAAGGCGTGCCATAGCTTGATATGTTTCCTTACGAGCAATTGATGGAGGTAAAACGGGAATAAAAGTTTTTGAAGATACATTTAAATTATTTTTTTTGATAATCTTTTTTATAACTTGTTCGTTTGTTAATATTTCAAATGTATATTGAATAATACCAAACTGTAGCAAAGTTAATTCGTTTTTAATAAATGCAAACCTAGACCCTGAAATTTTTGCAGCACTTTTTTTATCTATAATGTCTAATTCCTCAGCTATTTCCCAGTGTGGCCTTGGAGTAAAAGAATATGTTTTCTTTTCTCCATACGTACGTAATACTTTATTTGCACTTTCATCAGTACCAATTGGGGTGTCATCACTAGGAATATTTGGTATTTGACTCATTAAAGAATCGAATTCTTCTTTTGCTTTTACATACTGAGGCTCTTTTTTTTGTATTCTTAATTTTATAATTTTAGCTTCTTTTATCAATTGCTTATCCGCTCCTTTTTTAATTTTTTTTGAAATAATGTTTAAGTTTGCACGTAATTCTTCAACCTCTTTTTGTAAAACAAGCATTTTATCATATGAATTTATAACATTGCTAAGGTTGACAGTACAGCCTTTATTTTTTATACCCTTTGTAGCAACGTTTTTATTTTCTTTTAAAAATTTTATATCAAGCATAATTTTATTTCTTTAGTTAATTTATATCAATAATAGTGAACTTTTTTCTCCCTAAAGGAGCGTCAAATTCAAATGCGTCTCCTTTTTTACGGTCAAGCATAGCTTTTACCAATGGTGACTCTAATGATAATTTATTATCTTTTGGCGAAGCTTCGTTTGTTCCAACAATAGAATATTCAAATTTTTTCCCATCATTTTCTACAGTTACCAAAGCGCCTATTGCTACGGTATCGTAGGTGGTATTTTTTTCAACAACTTCTGCTGTCCTTATTATTGTTTCAAGTTCTTGTATTCTACCTTCATTAAATCCTTGTTCATCTCGTGCATCATGATAATCTGCATTTTCTTTAAGATCACCAAGCTCTTTTGCAGCTGCTATTCGGTCTACAATAGCACTTCTTTTTTTTATGAGAGAATCAAGTTCATTTTTTGCCTTTTCAAATCCCTCGGGTGTAAGAATTATATCTGTCATAAATCATCGTTAGTTTTATACTCACTACCATACCAGTTTAAAAAATCATCCGCAATAGGAACAGCAGAGGTATTTCCCCCTATTCCTTCCTCCACGATAAAGGCAAAGGCAATTTCTGGATCTTGATAAGGAGCAAAGCCAATATACCATCCATGAGGATCTTTTTTGTTAGACCATTCTGCAGTACCTGTTTTACCTGCACTAGTTATAGGAGCAGAAAGCAATCTAATACCACTTCCGGTAAGGACTGTTTCCCGTGTGGCTTTGCGTATTTCTTCCATTATTTTTTTAGAAATTACCTGATTATCAATAACCCATGAGGACTGATCTACACTATTATTGTTTTTATATTTTGATTTTAAAAAATGTGGTTCATAAAGGGTCCCACCATTACTTACAGTTGCGATAACATTTGCCATTTGCAATGGGGTAACTAAAAGATCGCCTTGGCCTATACTTAAATTGTATGTATCTCCAATATACCAGCGTTCATTCTTTTGTTCTTTTTTCCAATCAGGCGTAGGTAAGAACCCAGGAGATTCGTTTGGAAAATCTACACCTGTTTTGCCACCTAGTCCGAATTTTCTAGCCTGTTCATTTATTCTACTGACCCCCAAACCCACGCGTTCTTCAAATCCTCCTCCCAGTATATAAAAATAAGTATTTACTGATTCAGAAATTGCCTTATATAAATTAGTATACCCATGTCCTCCAAATTTCCAGTCTGGAAAAAACCATCTGCTCACTTTTATACCTCCACTGCTATATATATTCGTCGTAGGCGTAATTATTTTGTCCTCGAGTCCAGCAGTTGCAACCACGAGTTTAAAAGTTGAGCCAGGAGGGTATTGGCCATCTACTGCTCTATTAAATAAAGGTTTATTAACATCATTTAATAATTCACGATATTCCGTTGTATTAATACCTTGATAGAATGTTTGATTATTATATCCGGGATATGAAACCAGAGCGAGAATTTCCCCTGTGGAAGGGTCAAGAACTACAGCAGCTCCCCTGCCTTTATTAAGTCTGTCGATATGTTTTTGAACATATTCGTATAATTTTTCTTGAATCTTGGAATCGATAGTTAAATATATATCATCACCATTTTTTGGTTCCTTGATAGAAATAATATTTGCTTCTTTACCAAAAGCGTTAACTTCTACACTTTTTTTACCTAAAAGACCACGAAGCGTGTCTTCATACTCTTTTTCAAGGCCCGTTTTACCAATTACATCATTAATTAAATATGTGTCATATAAGACGTCATATTGTTCTGGTGTAAGCGAGCTTACAAAGCCGAGCAGATGAGAATATATTAAGGGATCTTTATATAATCTACGAGAAGTTATCTTTACATCAATTCCTTTCATGGTTTGTGTCATGGTGATAAGAGAAAGTGCTTCAGAATAGGAAAGTTCTTTTAAAACTAATTCTTGACTGCTATCATTTTTTACAAGCACATCGTCAATGAATATATTTTGTTTAAACAACGAACTTTTTATAGCCTCCTTATTTTTTTTAGGTAAGTTACCCCAGGTTTCTCTTTGCAGCGTTAGTTGGTACAAAGGCACATTATCTGCAAGAACCACACCATTACGATCAAAAATATGTCCACGAGTTGGATGAATTGTAAGTAATTGAATACGATTTTCTTCCGCAAGCACTCTATATGTTGACCCATGTGTAATCTGAAGCCACCAAGCTTTGCTCGTAATAATAAGCATTGTTAAAAAAATTATAAGCAGTACAGATTTCCATCTAGTATTTCTTATATGAAGTCCTAGTTGTTTTTCTGGAATAGACCTGACAGAATCGCTTGAGGATCCTTCTAAATATACATCGTCAACTCTATCAGTATTACGACTTAACGTAATATTGTCAGAAGTAATTGACTCACCAAAAATTTCTTTTGGGTCACCGTTTGCTTTATTATAAAAAAAGTCTTTTTTGCCCATGCTCAAAGCGTACTTTAATAATATAGAATATAAAAAGAATCAAAGAACTCATTACAGCTTGTAAAAAAAGAAATCCGGATATATGCATACCATCTTTCCATGAACCAAAAAAATTGAAAATATTTTGGTTTATGGCGATGTATAAAAATACATCGTAAACTAAAAATGAAAAAAATGTTGCACTCAATAAGCTCGCCCAAGATTGATTAGTTAATTTATAGTGAGAAAGATACTGTACAAGAAGTGAAACTGTGATAAAAAGTATAATATCGAAATAAATTGGTGTAGGGGAAATCATGCTTGATATAAATCCAAATAAAAGAGAGTGAGCAAATGATGTAGCAGATGGGCGGTGCCAGTTTTGAAAAATAGTTATAAGTAAAAAAATGTTAATGGAAATACTTCCATACGTAAGAGAATTAATAAATACTATTTGAACTATATAGGAAATTAACACAAGTATAATAAAATAAAATATTTGTTTTATATTAATCATAACGTACCTTTTATAATAGAAACTATATTTAATTGATTTGTGTCATAAACAGTTTTAAGGCTCACTTCCTTAAAAAAATCATCAGTATCGGTTATGTTGTCATCTATTGCCCCTATAATAAGTTCTGGGGGTATAAATTCGTCAAGACCAGAAGTTACAACTATTTCATTCATATCTGGATTTAAATGCTGTGGTATCAGTGTTAAACGTAAAGAAAGGCCTAATTCGCCTTTTACAGCTCCTACAGGCTCTTGGCCACCTAATAGTTTAGCAGAAACTAAACTTTCATTATCAGTCATCAAACGAACATAAGAAGTAAAATCTCTAGTTTCTACAATAGTACCGACTAAAATATCATTATTTATTACAACAGGTAGCCCCACTGAAACGCCATGCACTCTCCCTTGATTAAGTATAAGAAATGTCCTTGGTGCGTGTAATGGCCTACCTATTATTTTACTAATTATATATTCTCTATCTTTATCTTGAGCCCATAGCAGTGCGTCTCGTATAGCTTGATTTTCTCTCTCAAGAACACTGAGCCTTGCTTTAAGTGATTGTAATTCACGTGTTTCGTTTGCTAGTCTCGAAACTTCTTCAGTAAGTATTTTCTTTTCATTCCAAAGCGGTAGTTCCTTAATATTAATATATAAAGAATACATTGGGGCGGACACTTTAGAAATGCTGTTTTCTAAAACAGAAAAAATTGGTTTTAAAAAACCTATAGTAGCAAGTAAAATTATAACAAATGCAGTAAGTGAAACGTACAGATACGTTTTTCTTGCATCACGAAACTTCATATATTATACTTTGGCTTTTTGCTGGTATTGCGTGATGGGGAGACGAACTGCTTCAAGCAATTGAGGGTTATCAATAAGGATTCCAGCACCTCGAACAACAGAGGTTAGTGGATCATCTGCTATGCGCACATGAATACCCGTTGCTTTATTTATTGCTGTATCTATTCCTTTTATTAATGCCCCACCACCTGTAATAAGCATACCTTTTTCATAAATATCAGCTACTAATTCAGGAGGAGTATTTTCTAATGTAATTTTAATATTATCTATGATATTTTTTATTGTTCTTGACATTGCATATCTTATTTGTTCGTCAACAACAGGAACTTCTTTAGGTAACCCTGAAAGCACATCTCTTCCACGTAAATTTATAGTAAGTGGCTCAGGAAGTTCTGCTGCTGACCCTATTTTAATTTTTACTTCTTCAGCTATATGTTCACCAATAACTAAATTAAATTCATCTCTGGAAAATTGAATGATATTATTTGTCATCTCTTCGCCCGCATGTCTTAAAGATCGGTATGTTGCAATACCTGAAAGTGAAATTACAGCGATATCAGTTGTACCTCCTCCTATATCAACGATCATGGATGCAGTGGGTTCGGTAATGGGTAATCTTGAACCAATTGCAGCGGCAACGGGTTGTTCAACAAGAAATACTTCTCGTGCCCCTGCAGAAAGAGCAGCATCTTCAACAGCTTTTCTTTCAACTTCTGTTACGTCTAGTGGGACGCCTATAATAATGTTTGGTCGAATTAGACGAAGGGTAGAGTCATTTAATACATTTTTTAAAAAATATTTAATCATCTTTTCAGTAACTTCAAAATCAGAAATTACACCATCGGTAAGAGGTCTAATAAGTTCAATGTGAGGAGGTGTTTTCCCAAGCATTTTTTTAGCAACCGCCCCAACTGCGATAACTTGGTCAGCACGTACATTTATAGCTACTATTGAAGGCTCATTTACTACAATACCTTGATCTGGAACATAAATGAGTGTATTTGCAGTCCCTAAATCAATTCCAATGCTTCTAGAAAAGGTAGAAAATAGTTTATCTAACATAATATCCTTGTATAAATTGTACTATATCAGTTGTCGGCACCATTTCAACTTTATCAGAGTTTCTATGTTTTATTTCAATTGTTTTCATGTCTGACTTATTTCCAATTATTATTCGTAAAGGTATTCCTAGAAGATCACTATCTTTCAATTTAACTCCTGGTGTTTCATCTCTATCATCAAAAAGTACTTCAATGCTATTTTCTTGTAATTGTTTATATAATTTATCAGCTTCACCAGATTTATCTGCATCTTTTGAAAGAAGTACCAGATGGGCGTGGTATGGAGCTACTTCTTTTGGCCAAACTATTCCAGCATCATCAGATTGAGTTTCAACAATAGTACCCATTAGTCTACTTACGCCTATTCCGTAAGAGCCCATATCAACAAATTCTTTATTTCCTTTTTCATTAGTATAAGTAAGTCCAAGAGCTTCTGAATATTTTGTTCCTAATTTATATATATCTCCAACCTCTATTGATTTATGTTCATCAAATTTTTCATCAGTAAGATTAAAATCTTTTAAAATCTCAGGAGTATAATCATCTTTATTAACTGCTATATTTTTTTCTTTTGAAAGTAAAATTTTATCTTCGCCAGAATCACTAATTGTTTGAAACTCATGTGAATACTTTGAAAATGATCCCCCATTTGAAATAGTTAAATAAGTGATATCTCCAATACCAACACGATTAAATATGTTCATGTATGCTTTTGTAACGATTTCATGAAATTCATCGGTTTCTTTTGCATTTTTTGTAAATGAATATAAATCTTTCATTGGGAATTCCCTGCCTCTCATGACCCCGCTTTTTGCTCTAAGTTCATTTCTGAATTTTGTCTGTATCTGATAAGTATAAATTGGTAAATCTTTATAAGAATTTATGTGTTCTTTTAATAGTTCTGTTAGAGGTTCTTCGTGTGTAAAAGCGAGCCCAAGTTCAGTATCATTTTTTAATTTTGTTTTAAACCAATCAGTTACATTCTTGTCATCCCACCTGTCGGTCTTTTTCCATAATGAACTTTCTTGAAGTGTTGTTAAAAACAATTCTTGAGAACCTATTGAATTCATTTCATCCCTTATAATATTCTTTATTTTTGTAAGCACACGTAAGCCAAGTGGCAAATACGAGTAAACCCCTGCCATCTCTTTTTTTACATAACCAGCTCTAATCAAAAGCTGTGCGTTATATGAGACTTCGTCTTTTGGTACGTCTTTTCGAGTTTTTGAAAATAGTTTGCTCTGTCTCATATATTTATGAAAATACTCCAGTAATTCTCTCCCAAACCCCAATAAATGAACTTTGGTACTTCTGAATATCTTTATATGTAATGACAAGGACTAGAAGCATAAGAAGCGCAAATCCTAGTGTGTGTGAAATTGTTTCAAATTTTTGATTTACTGCTCTACCCTTTACTTTTTCAATCATAAGAAACATAAATCTTCCACCGTCGAGTGCTGGGAAAGGTATAAAATTAATTATAGCTAGGTTAAGAGACAAAAGTGCTGCAAATTGAATTAGATAAGGTATGCCCAGCTTTGAAACTTCTGATGTAATAACTGCAATACCTACAGGTCCTGAAAGATCAACACCAGCTTTATCTTCTGTAAAGATACTGCCTATAACACTTGCAAATGCAAATACAATATCTTTTAGAAGTAATCCGGTTTCTTTTATACCAAGGGGAATAGCACGAAATACTGGATAAGACACAATTCCGGTAGGAATTAGCTCAACACCCAGTATCGGTGTACTGTCTTCTTCAAAAATTGTAGGAGTTATTATTTCTTGTAATTCTTCGCCATCATGTAAATAAGCAACTGATACTTCAATTCCATTCTTTTGTGAAATATATTCTTGTACTTGGCTTATGCTATTAACAACTGTGCTATCTACTGATAAAAGTGTGTCGCCACTTTTAATTGAGCTATTGCTTGCAGGTGAGTCAGGAAGAATAGATGCTATTTGTATTTTACTATCACGTATAATAGCTTTATCAGAAATATCATCTGTGATAATTTGTGGCGTACCAACAGCAAAACCAACAGACAAAAGGAACCCCGCAAATATTACATTCATTATTACTCCGGCAGATAATACAATTCCTCTCTTCCAAATAGCTTTATTCGCAAAACTATCTTCATCTTCAGCATCTTCACCTTGTTCACCTTTTATTTTTACAAAACCTCCTAATGGTATCCAATTTAGCGAAAAAAGGGTATCCCCCTTTTTTACACCAAACATACGAGGAGGTAACCCTATGCCAAATTCTTCTGCTTTTATTCCAAACTTACGTGCAGTATAAAAATGACCTATTTCATGAACTAAAACTAATAGCGTAAGAGTACCTAGAAAAATAAT
>CAZKTI010000037.1:0-7750 GCA_964555725.1 uncultured Gammaproteobacteria bacterium
GCGGGTTAGTAGAGGACGTTCGAACTAGTTTAATGGACTAAAGCCGTTTTTTACCTCATCACCATCAGAGAAACCATCATTGTCTGTGTCAGAGTCGTTTGGATTTGTTTTGTATATTGTTATTTCATCAATGTCAGACAATCCATCACTGTCTGTATCTTTTTGCAGATCAAGATTATCTACAGTGGGAAATTGATTTAATACTTTGTGATATTTTTCTTCTTGTTCACACATTTTAATCTTAATATTATTTAACGCAGTTGTACCTACGCTTGAAACTATTTTTCCTATTACGTTTTCGGTTAATAATAATTTCAACCATGTTTCATTTTTAATTCTCTTTTCTTCTGATATAGTTTCGGGCAGAGGAGTGTCACAGGGAGCTAAAAAGTATTCCAGTTGTGTCCTTGTAATTTCAGCTTTGTAGTTTATAGTTTGGTTTGGTTTAAATAAATAATTTTTACTAGTAAATGGTGAAGTGTGTGGAACTTCGTCAATATATTCTTTAACAATTTCATCTAAACTGTTTTTAAAGAATAAATATTCCCCTTTGAGATATGAATTCGTTTTGGTAAATGTATGTTTTTCTAATTCTAATTTGTAAATATTTTGAATTTCGGGAGATAGCTCTGTTTCGGTTAAAATATGTTCAAATGTATTCAGTCCCATACCTGTGATTGATAGAGCAACGAGATATGTTATGGTTGTTGATTGAGATTTTTGTATATCTGAACTAATTTTAATCATCTTTAAAGCCTCTTCAAAGGCCGCTGTATCATTTTTTAATTTTAATTGTAAGTGGGCATTTACTGCACTTATGCGTGCAGCCTTTCTCCATTTATCGAGCGGTACAACAGTAGCATCTAGTGTATATTCATCTATTAGTGCAAATTGAGGATTTTGAAAATTTATTCTTGATGCAGCACCAGTCCATATAGCGAGTATTTCTTTATTATTATCTACAATTTCAATCATCGTTTCGATGGGTAGAGAACCTATATTATCTATCGTTAAATCTAAATCTGGAGGAAGAGTCGATTCAGGAAGGGAAATTAAATCGTGAAAAGAATTACTGCCATCATTAAATGTAATGTCATGTATAAGTATATCTTCATCATTAATAATTTCATCGTCACCACCTTTAATAAAGTTTAATGAAAAAAATAATATATTTATTAATAGAGATATAATGTAAATAATTATAATAATAATACCCCAGATTTTCCATTTTTTTTGTGCTTTCTTAAAATGGTCTACACTTAACCACTTCTCTTTACTCCATGCCCATTTATTTCCATTTATACCAAGAACTATCCACCAAAATAAATTTATAACAGGTATAAATATAAGAAGCGAAATCCAAACTCTATGGTATAAACCCCATATCCAGCTCAGTCCAGCAGCACCCCAGCTCCAACCTTTCAATTCTTCTGGCAATATTGATGCTGTGCCTTTCCCCGAACGTTCATCATATGCTATACCTTCGGCTACAGATTGTTTTGTGCGAAAAAATAACCAGAGAATAAAACCCCAGATTAAAGCAAGAACGCTTAGCACCCCAACAAAACGTAAAATGAATGCAATGATTTTAAATGTATCACTGATTGTATTTATATCATCTACATTGTTATTTATAAATAATTGAGTTATAAAAAAAATAACAATTGTTAATATAAAGACAACGAGTGGTATAAATAGTACGTATCTCCCGAATTTTTTATGAAATCTTGATTTTACAAGCTGCGTTTGTTGTTGAAGCTGTTCATCCATATTCAATATAGTATAACAAAAAACACGCTCTAATGGGATGTTTCAAAAGTTGGTGGGCGATAGAGGACTCGAACCTCTGACTTCTACCATGTCGAGGTAGCGCTCTAACCAGCTGAGCTAATCGCCCACGTTTGATGAGAGCAACAGTTTCATTCACTTACAGGGTGGTGCTCCTAGATGGATTTGAACCATCGACCCCCACGTTATAAGCGTGGTGCTCTAACCACTGAGCTATAGGAGCACAACACTGTAAGTGAAAAGCATATTTAAAAAAAGTACCGATTTAACGATACTACATTATTTTTTTTGTATTGTCCAAAGACTATGTAGTACCTGAAACCGCTTTACGTATAACCTCAAGAACGTGCGTTTCTGCTTTTCCAATATCTTTTTCATCAGTATGAAAACGTGCAAGAAGATGACTTCCTTTAGGATTAAAATCTTTCACAATTGTCTGAGCATTCATCTTATGTGTAGTATGCAAAAACCCGCTTACTCTCCCGTCCTTCTTTTGATACAAGAGAAGGATAACTGGAGCATTTGAAGAAATAGAAATAAGTTCGTTAACTACACCTTCAAGATCTTGCTCAGTTGTTTCAGTGGTATTAAAATCTGTTGAAGGAATGGTCGCCCATGCAATACCATGCTCATCGTCAGCTTTAAGACGAGCAAGTGCACGCCCCCAAAGATGAAGTGTAGAAAGATTTTTTGAACGATATAAGTTATTCATTATTTCTTCTTTTCTTGCACCTGCTTCCATAAGGTCTCCAGCAAGAGATAAGGCTTGAGGAGTAACATTTGGCACATGCCATGATTTGGTTTCTGCCATCATGCCAGCAAGAAGGAGAGTTGCAGTATCTTCATCAATAATTTTTTTATTATGCATTACAAAAAGTTCTGCAATAATCTCAGATGAAGATGAAGCTACAATATCTACGAGATTAATTTGACCATAACGTTCATTATCAGGACGATGGTCAATGTTTACAATAGGAGTTTCGAAAAAGAAGTCAGTGTCATTGTCATAAAGGGTACCAAGACTTTCAAGGTCTGGAGTATTAAGTGTAATAACAAGATCATACTCACCGCCAGATAAACGAGTTGATACATCAGAATCTTGAAAGGTGCCATCCTTTGGGCGAATCATAAAATCTAAATGGTCATCCTTTACATTGTAAGAAATCGTATCTACTTTTGTTTTAGAAACATCTAATGAGATAACGAATTGACGAACATTCTCAAGTGAATTTTGTACAGTTTCAGACCCAGGAAAGAAAGCAAGCTTTTTAGGTAATTTAAAATCGTGACTGGTAATAGTCACGTTTTCCTTTCCCATTGATGTGAGAATTCGTTTAAGTGCTAACCCCCCCGCAAGCCCATCTACAGAATAATCAGGCCGCAGTAATATTAAAGGGGACTGACTCTTCTCTAGAAGCTCAAAAATTTGTTCGTGTGTTTCTAGACTCATGAGGTTGTAAAAATCAATAAAAATGACAAGTGGATTAATATAAATTAATTTTTCATATGCGTCAACCCATTCATATGCCGAAGGCCCTTTTATATTGCTTTTTAAGGGTAAAAATACTATGCTGACTCAACATATGAAAGAAATTGAAAAAGCATACATCCCGAAAAACTACGAAGATACTATATATAAGGAATGGGAAAAATCTGGATTTTTTAACCCAGATAATCTTCCAGGGAAACGTAAAAAACAATTTAGTATACTTATGCCCCCGCCAAACGTAACGGGAATTTTACATTTAGGACATGCAATGGAACAGGCAATAATGGACACAATGGTACGTTATAAAAGAATGTCAGGAGAACTTGCATTGCTAGTACCTGGTGTAGATCATGCTGCAGTAGCAACACAATCACGGGTAGAAAAGAATTTAATAAAAGAAGGAGTAAAAAATCCAAGAGAAGAATACGGAAGAGAAAAGCTATTAAATACAATCCGTGCACACGCTGAAGAATCTAAGGAGGTTATTGTAAATCAAATAAAGGAATTAGGAACAAGCTGTGATTGGGATAGGTTTGTATATACATTAGACGACAAAAGAGCGAAAGCAGTAAATACAGTATTTAAAAAAATGTATGATGACGGATTAGTGTATAAAGGATATAGAGTAGTTAACTGGTCTGTGAAAGGTCAGTCAACGTGCTCAGACGACGAGCTAGTTCATGTAGAAAGAAAGGGAAAGCTGTACACATTTAAGTATGCTAAAGATTTTCCATTTGCAATTTCAACAACAAGACCAGAAACAAAATTAGGGGACACTGCTGTAGCCGTTAACCCAAAAGACAAAAGATATAAAAAATATATTGGCCTTATACTTGAGGCAGACGTGGGTGCAGAAAAACCGCTTAAGTTAAAAGTTATTGCAGACGAATTAATAGACCCAGAATTTGGAACAGGTGCAGTAGGTGTTACCCCAGCACATAGCCAGGTAGACTTTGACATGTATGAAAAGAATGGAGATATTGAATTAATAAAAGTAATAGACATTGACGGAAAGATGACAAAAGAAGCAGGGAAAAATTACGAGGGCCTAGAAGTTGAAGAGGCTCGTAAGAAATTTGTTAAGTGGCTGAAAAAAGAAAAGTTATTAATTGATGAAAAAGAAATAATACAAAATGTAGGAACATCAGATAGATTTGAAGATATTGTTGAAGTGATTCCCATGGAACAATGGTTTGTAAATGTAACAAAAGAAATCCCAGGAAAGAATAAAAGTTTAAAAGACTTAATGCGTGAGGCTGTAACCACAGGACTAAACGGTAAAAAATCTGAAAAAGTAACAATAGAACCCGAAAGATTTGAGAAAGTGTACCTTTATTGGATAGATGGTCTTCGTGATTGGTGTATATCTAGACAAATATGGTGGGGACATCAAATTCCAGTATGGTATAAAGGGGAGAAGGTATATTCAGGAATTACTCCTCCAGAAGGAGATGCTTGGGAACAAGATCCAGACACATTAGATACATGGTTTTCATCAGGGCTATGGTCATTTTCAACTTTGGGATTTCCAGAAAAAACAGAAGATCTAAAAGTATTTCACCCAACCACATTTATGCAGATGGGATATGAAATATTATTCTTTTGGATGGCACGTATGATACTAATGACAGGTTATACCTTGAACACCGTCCCATTTCACAATGTTTATATACACGGAATGGTTAGAGATAAAGATGGTAGGAAGTTTTCAAAGTCACTTGGAAACGGAATTGATCCAAGAGAAGTTGGAAAAGAGTACGGTAACGACGCACTTCGCGTTTCACTAATGAGTGATATAGCTGCAGGAAATGACTCAAGGTTTTACTTTGAAAAAGTTACAGGAAGCAGAAACCTAATAAATAAACTCTGGAATATTTCCAGATACATTTTAATGAGTATCAATAAAGTTGATATCTCAAAAAAACCAAAATCAAAAACACTCGCAGATAAGTGGATACTAGAAAGGCTTGATGAAACAATTACTAATGTGTCGGATAATCTTGAAAAATATAAGTTCGCAAATGCATTAGAAGCACTTACAGTATTCACCAGAGATGATTTTGCAGACTGGTATATAGAAGTTTCAAAGATCGAAGGAGACAAAGATGAAATACTTTTATATGTACTTCAAAATATCCTAAAAATGTGGCATCCTTTTGCCCCTTTCGTAACAGAGGCAATATGGGGTACTATAAAGAAAGACAAATCAGATCTTTTAATGATTCAAGAGTGGCCAACTGCTAAGAAAAAATCTGTAGTTCCAGAAGAATGGGATACAATAAAAAATTGTATCAGTATGGTTCGTCACTTAAAGAATATTTATCGCATACCACCAAAAACTATGGTACCCATAGTTCTTGCATCAAAAAAGAATGAAAAGTTATTTACAGAACATAAACAAATCATTGAAAAGCTTGCTCGCGTATCTGTAGAGAAGATAGAAAAAGGAAAAGTTGATCGTCCAGAAAAAAGTATTCAATTTTCTCTTGCAAGCGAGAAAACAGGATTAGTAGAAGTTTATTTAAACGTTGAAGGTATAATAGATATAGATAAAGAGAAAAAAAGAATAGAAAAAGAAGTAGAAAAATTAGAAAGCTACAGAAATGGTATAAACAAAAAATTAGAAAACCAGAAGTTTTTAAAAAACGCTCCAGCAAAAGTTGTAGAAGAAGAAAAGCAAAAAGCACATGATGCAGGAGAAAAAATAACTCACTACAAACAGCAATTAGAATTGTTATCTTAAAAAAATGGCAAAAGTAATAATAGATAAAAAGAAAATTGACGAACTACTTAAAAGAGGAGTAGAAGATGTTATAGTGCGTGAAAATATTGAGAAAAAATTAAAAAGCGGTAAAAGGCTAAAGATAAAATTAGGAATTGATCCAAGCGGAGACGCACTTCATATTGGTCATGCAGTAATTCTTAGAAAGCTAAGGGCACTTCAAGACATGGGCCATGAGATTATTCTTATTGTCGGAAGTTTCACAGGAACGATAGGAGATCCTACTGGAAAAACAACGACACGAAAACAATTAACTGAAAGTGATGTAAAGAAAAATTTTCAAAACTATAAAGCCCAAGCATCAAGAGTACTAAACATGAGAAATACAAAAGTACTTTATAATCACAAGTGGCTAAAAAAACTTAAATTAAGTGATGTCCTTGAAATAGCAGGTTCTTTTACGGTTTCGCAAATGCTAGAAAGAGACATGTATCAGGAGCGTATGAAAAAAGGTTTATCAATAAGTATGCCAGAATTTTTTTATCCGTTAATGCAAGGGTATGATTCGGTTATGGTAGACGCAGATATTGAGCTTGGGGGAACAGATCAGCTATTTAATGTACTTGCAGGAAGAGTTATTCAAAAACATTTTGGCAAAAAAGAACAAGACGTCATGGTCACGCCTCTCTTAGTTGGACTTGATGGGGTAAAAAAGATGAGTAAATCAGAAAATAACTATATAGCAATTGAGGATGCTCCAAATGAAATGTATGGAAAGGTTATGAGTATACCTGACACAGTTATGGAAAATTATTATGAACTCGCAACAGACATTGATGTGGAAAGTGTTAAAAAAGAAATTAAAGAAAATCCAAGAGACGCAAAGATGAAGCTAGCTTCAGAAATAGTTACTATTTACCATTCAAAAGAAGATGCAAAAAAAGCAGAAGACGAGTTTATAAAAACCTTTCAAAAAAAAGGTACACCAGATGACATCAAAGAAATAACAATAAATAGCAGTGTAGAAAATGTTGAAGCGCTAGCATTGTCATTTGGTGTAAGTAAAAGTGAAATAAGAAGACTGATAAAGCAAAAAGGAATAAAGATGAACGGAAAAGTTATAGAAGAAGAAACAAAGCTTGAAGATGGTGCAGTAATGCAAAAAGGAAAACGTCATTTTGTAAAAGTTATTAAAAAATAATGGCAACAAAATCTACTCTTACAGAACTTCGTGAAGAAGTAATATCACATGTATCAAAAGCACTTGAACGAGATATTGAAGAAAAAGAAGTGCTTCTTTCATATCCACCAGACATCACATTGGGGAGCATTGCTTTTGGCTGTTTTTCTATAGCTAAAAATGAAGATAAAGCACCAGCAGAACTTTCAAGTAAATTAGCAGAAAAAATAAATGGAAACATTGAAAAAAAAGAGCTAATAGAAAATGCGGAAAGTGCAGGTCCATATATAAATTTTAAAACAAAAAATATTGCAAAAAACGTTATAGAAGAAATTGAAAAGAAAAAAGAAAAATACGGGAAAAGTGAAAAAAAGGGAAAAACAATTCTTTTTGAATTTTCCCAACCAAACACACACAAAAGTTTTCATGTAGGTCACGTAAGAGGAACTGTTTTAGGGCAAGCTATGGTAAATGCTTTCAATGCAAATGGATACGATATCATTCCTATAAATTATTCAGGAGACGTTGGGGCGCATATAGAAAAAATTCTTTGGATGATGGAAAAAAACCA
>CAZKTI010000038.1:0-7514 GCA_964555725.1 uncultured Gammaproteobacteria bacterium
GTTTTCTTGCTTCTCTGGATTTTGCGGTTTGTCTTGTGTGTCTGGGGTTTCTTTTTTCTTATCTTTAAATAAGATTTTCTGTTGAGCAACGGTCAATATGGTTGTTACCAGCCAGTACAGCATAAGACCCCCTGGAAAGGTAAATCCTAGTACAACAGTAACGACTGGCATCATATAGGTCATTTGTTTATTTACTAATGCCATCATATCTTCGTCTTTTGCTGGTTTACTTCTGTCAGTTTTTTCCACACGGCTTGCCATGAGCATTTTTGTCTGAATGTATTGCCCTGCGCCTGCCAGGATACCAAATATTGCAAATGGCTCTGTTAGATTTACTATTCCTAAAAATGTATTGTTTAGTGTTCCTGGATTTTCTATAAATGGATACAGTAATTCCATTGCTTCTGGTTCTAGTCCTTTTGTGAAAACTCTGAAAATTGCAAAAAGAAATGGTAGCTGTATAAGTAGTGGGAGACATGATGATAGCGGGTTTACTTTCTGTGTGGAATATAGCTTCATCATCTCTTGCGCTAACTTTTCTTTCTGGTTTTTATACTTTTTTTTCAGCGTGTTTATCTTTGGCTGCAAGTCTTGAAGTGCTTTTTGAGATTTTATTGATTTGTGAGAAAGGGGGAGCAGGAGGAGCTTGACCACAATAGTTACGAGAATTATGGCAACACCTAAGTCGTTACCTGGAATGTAGTTATGGAAAAAAACTAATAGGTTAAATATTGGAGTAAAAAAAACTGTTTCAAATATTCCTGACATATTTTATTTTATATTTAAATAATTAAAACCGCCCTTTGACCAGGGGGTGCATTTTATAACTCTTTTTATACTCAAAAGTAAAGCTGTCATTAAGCTTTCTTTTTTTAATGCTTCTTTTGAATACGCTGAGCAAGTTGGATAAAACTTACAATAACCATTTGGGAATATTGCTTTTGCCCAAAAGCTGTGATCTGGTGAAAGTACTTTTTGGTAGAATGTTACTAAACTTATGAGAATGTTTTTCATTTAATTATTCTTTTCTACTTGGTTAAATTATTGAGAGTTTTAATAATTTTTTCTTTTGCTTCTTCTAGGCCAACTTCGGTAATTTTTTTTGCGACAATAACAATATCATAATGCTTATCCGCTTTCCTTTCAAGCCATTCTTTTGTAATGGCTTCCATACACACGCGTCGTATTCTGTTTCTTACTACTGCTTTTTTATTTACCTTTAAAGATACTACCATTGTTATTCTATCGTTTGGTAGCTTGTTTTCTAACCACTTTATCATGACTAAGTCGCCGATGTGACGAAACCTTCCACTCTTTAATACTTTTTGTATATCAGAAGTGGAGCGAAGTCTGTAGCTTTTTTTAAGCACAACTTTAACTAGCGCTATTTAGAAGAGACGGTCAAACTTTTTCTGCCTTTTGCTCTTCTGCGTTTTAAAATTTTATTTCCGTCCTTTGTCTTTGTTCGAGCACGGAACCCATGTTTCTTCAATTTTTTTCTTACCTTTGGTTGGTATGTTCTCTTTGGCATAAGTATTTAATCTATGTTTTTTGGTAATTTTTAAAAACAACCCGTATACATTAACAGAAAAACATTAATACGTCAAAACTAGTGAGTTTCATTATTTATACATTTATTAAATACTGCTCTTACTTGATATGTGCCCAACATAACATTACTATAACCAGTATTATCATATGAATGATTATATCCCTCAAAAACCAAAAGTAAGTGTTATTTTACCTTGTCGTAATGAAGAAACGGCAATAGGTGGGTGTATTTCTCAGGTTATCAATACTCTTAAAGAGAATGATATTTATGGTGAAATAATTGTTTCTGATTCTTCAACAGATAACTCTCCTAATATTGCAAAAGAGTATGATGTTACTATTGTTTCTCATGGTAAATTTGGTTATGGAAATGCATACCTTGAAGGTATAAAAAAAGCTAGAGGCCTTTATGTTTTTCTTGCAGATTCAGATACAACTTATGATTTTCAAGAAATCCCTCGTTTTTTAAAAGAGCTTGATAATGGCTATGACATGATTATTGGTAATCGTCTAACTGGTAATATTGAAAAAGGGGCAATGCCATTTCTTCATAGATATATTGGTAATCCTTTTTTATCTTTTTTGTTAAGGCTGTTTTTTAAAATACCAATTCATGATGCACATTCTGGTATGCGTGCGCTAAAAAGAAATGTGTTTTTGAATCTTAATTTACGTACAACAGGTATGGAGTTCGCGACTGAAATGATTATTAAAGCAGGTAAACAACATCTTAAAATTAAAGAGCTTCCTATTAGTTATTATAAAAGGAAAGGGATTTCAAAATTACGCTCATTTACAGATGGCTGGAGGCATTTAAGATTTATGCTTTTGTATTCTCCATTATTTTTGTTTTTTATTCCTGGGCTTTTTCTTTTTCTTGTTGGGCTCTCTACTCTTTTGTGGTTTTATTTTGGAAATCCTGTTATAGCTGGAGTCCCATTCTTTTTTCATCCAATGTTTATATCTACACTTCTTGTTATTATTGGCTATCAGATAATGGGGTTTGCCATTTTTGCAAAAACTTTTGCTATCACTCATCTTGGAGAAGAAAGCCTGTTTATGAATAAGCTTCATAGGCATATTACCATTGAGAAGGGGAGCGTTATCGGAATTTTTATTACTTTTTTAGGTTTATTAATATTTGGGTTCATGCTTACGAGTTGGATACGGAATGGATTTGGTGAACTTAATGAAATTAAAAATTCTATTCTTGCACTTACACTCATTGTTGTTGGTATTCAAACAGTATTTTCATCTTTTATGTTAAGTATATTAGGCGTTAAGGATGTTTAAGTTCACATGAAAATTGCAATCTTTCATAACTATATGGATAACATTGGGGGAGCTGAAATCGCGACCCTAATTTTGGCAAGAGGCCTAGGTGCAGATATTTATACCACTGTTTTAAATAAAAATATTATTGAAAAATTAGGTTTTAAAGATATTGATATAAAAACTATTGGCTGGGTTCCTGTAAGCCCACCTTTTAGACAACAAATGACTCTTTGGCGTTTTAGTCGATTGTCACTTTCTGGTAAATACGATTTATTTATTATTTCTGGAGATTGGGCAGTTTCTTCTAGTAAACTTAATAAACCAAATTTATGGTACGTATATTCTCCGATAAGAGAAATCTGGGATTTATATAAGTATTCTCGTAAAACCTATGTTTCGTGGTACAAAAGACCACTCTTTGATTTATGGGTGCAAATTAATAGATACTTAAATAGAAAATATGTTAAACATGTCGATAAAATAATTTCCACATCAAAAAATGTACGGGCTAGGGTAAAAAAATATTTAAACCGTGATTCTGCTGTTATATATCCGCCGACGGATACTTCAAAATTTTATTTTAATAATAACGATAATTACTGGCTTTCAGTAAATAGGCTCATAAATCATAAAAGGGTTGAGATGCAATTAAAGGCTTTTGAAAAAATGCCTCAGGAAAGATTAATTATTGTTGGCAGTTACGAGAGGTCAGATCATTTTAAAAAATATGCAAAATATATTCAAAGTATAAAGCCACCAAATGTTACACTAAAACACTGGGTGGATGATGAGGAGTTAGTAAAATTATATGCTAACTCAAAAGGTTTTATTACAACTAGTCAAGATGAAGATTTTGGCATGACACCTATAGAGGCAATGGCATCAGGTAAACCTGTCATTGCACCAAATGAAGGGGGCTATGAAGAGACTATTATAAATGATGAAACTGGGATATTGATTGATGATATAAATGCAGATAAAATTGTAAATGCGGTGTCTATAATAAATAAAGATCTTGAAAGTTACCGTAATGCATGTGTTTTACGGGCAGAATTATTTGATTCAAAATATTTTATTGAAAAAATGAAAAACTTTATTTATCAGCAAAAGCCTGTAGAAGCTATTGATAGTATAAACGAAGGAAAAAATAATACTTCTACAACTGCTTATCTTGAGCAGAGAGAGAAAGAGATTGTACGATTAGAAGACAAGATTGCTCAATTAAAAGAAAGAAATTATCATTTACAAGAAAGCATATCGGCATACCAGCGAAGCTTAGTTTGGAAAATTTGGTATTTGTTTGATTCTGTTATTAATTATTTTTTACCGAGAAGTACATTCCGTAGGTCTGTGTATGATGGGGTGATAGAGGCGAATCAAGAATTTTGGAATGATACTTTTGGATTAAAAAAATTATTTAAAAAAAAGAAAAATGAGAATAAAGTAATAAATATTAAACCTTATCGTGTTTCAACCAAAACCTCTATAGACGATTTTAATGGAATATTTCCAAAATATAATGAGCCAACCGTTTCAATTATTATTCTTAGTTTTAATAAGGTAGAATATACTCATCAATGTTTTGACAGTCTCTTGCAGTATACTAATATCCCTTATGAATTAATTGTAGTTGATAATAATTCAGATGATAAAACAAAAACTTTTTTAAATAAATTGCAAAATGTAACTGTTCTTTATAACAAGGAAAATGTCGGTTTTGGTAATGCCTGTAATCAAGGTGCAGAAAAGGCTAGGGGTGAATATTTACTTTTTTTAAATAATGATACTTTGCTTACGCCTGGGTGGCTTGAGCCTCTTCTTCATAGAATAAAAACAATTCCTGACTGTGGTTCTGTTGGAGGAAAAATACTTGACTTTAATGGCTTAATCCAAGAGGCAGGTGGCATCATAACTAAAAATGGTAATTGCAAAGTGTTAGGTGCAGGTCAAAGTCCTAATTTGTATGATTACTCATTTTTTAGAGAGGTTGATCATTGTACTGCAGCCTGTTTATTAATAAAGAAAAGTGTTTTCCAAAAAATTAATGGATTTGATAAAATATATAGCCCCGCGTACTATGAAGACGTTGACCTCTCTATGGCAGTGCGTCATGCTGGCTATAAAATATACTATGAACCAAAATCTGTCATATACCATAACCAACATACAAGCTCATCTAAAAAATCTATAATGCTTTTAAGTATGAGAAATAAAATCCGTTTTAAAAAAAAGTGGGTAAAGGAATTAAAAAATATATGAAAGAGCCCTTAATAACAGTTGTTATTCCCGTTTACAATGGTGAAGTGTATCTGCGTTCCTGCTTACACTATATTCTTATACAAGATTATCCTAACTATGAGGTTATTGTTGTAGACAATAACTCAACTGATAATACAAAAAGTATTATTACTGAAATTTCAAAAAAAGATAAACGTGTTAAATATTCTTTTGAACCTTTTTTGTCTAGGGGGGCTGCTAGAAATAATGGGATTGCTTGTGCAAAAGGAAAAATTATTTCAATGACTGATGTTGATTGTGTTGTACCTACAAATTGGCTTCGAACATTAACACATCCTTTAATCTATGAAAATGAAAAGGTTGTCATGGGGTCTCAATATGACATTACGCAAAGTAAGCTTTCAACATTTGTTCAACTGCAACAGGAAAAACATTTAGATAGATATATAAAAGGACAATACATTGACTTTCTTGATACTAAAAATTTTGCCTCCAAAACACATATTATTAAAAATATCATGTTTGATAAAAAACAGCGTACCTCGGAAGACTTTGAATTTGCGCTACGCATACGTGGCTTGCATAAAATAAGATTTTTAAAAGATGTTAAGGTTGGTCATCGTCATAGTAAAGGGATATTAAAATGGCTTTTAAATACCTTTGAAAAGGGATATTGGACAAGGAGTGTTTACATGAAGTATAAAAATGATCCTAGAGTAAAAAATGAGATAATGTTTGCTACTACTAAAAAGGGTGATTTAAATAATTATATTAGAGAGTCGTTCCGTGACCTTTATAACTATCCTTCAAAACTTGCATACTTTCACTTTATTACCGGGCTTTTTTGGAGGGCTGGAATGTTTTGGGGATATATAAGATTATAAAAAAATATGAAAATACTTTTTTCTTCAAAAAGAGAATTTTTTCCTGAACGGTTTGATGGAGCGATTAATACTGCTCATACGCTTTTTACAATTTTAAAAAACAAAGGCCATGAGTGCGAGATGGTTGTTGGTAGTGATAAAACTTCTGAAAGCAATGTCACAGCGGATACTCTTAATAATTACAAAACATATCGTGTTTCCAAAAAATTCTTTTTTGAAGCCCTAGAAGAAAGGCTAGATAAATTTCTACCAGATATTGTTTTTACCCAGTTAGAAGGTGCTCAAGATATTTCAGAGGTTGCCATTTCTAAAAAAATACCAACCATACTATATATTCCAGATGTAGAGTTTGATCTTTTTTTTAAAAAACCTTTTCCAGACAACCCTCTTTTGTCTTTTCTCTCAATTTCACATTTTGCATCAAAAAAATTTTATGAATGTTATGGCATTACCTCTAAAGTGATGTATCCTCCAATAAAAACTAGTTGGTATAAAACAGATTCTCATCAAAATAAATTTATTACTTTTATTAATCCTGTAAAAGTAAAGGGGGTTGAAAAAGTTCTGAAATGCGCTAAACATCTACCACATAGAAGATTTCAATTAGTTGAAACTTGGCCAATTCCTAGTGAAGAATATAAAAAATTAATTGAACAAATACATCTTCTCCCAAATGTAGCTCTTAGAAAACATACGGAGGATATGAAACAAATTTATGAAAATAGTTCTCTGCTACTTATGCCTTCTCGGTGGGAAGAGGCGTTTGGAAGAGTTATTGTAGAAGCAAATATTAATGGTATACCGGTTATTGCAAGTAATGTTGGTGGAATATCTGAGGCTTTAGGAAATGGAGGAAAACTTTTAACACGTAACGCGTCAATACAAACTTGGATTGAAGCCATAGAAGAGTTACTAACGAATAAATCTTTGTATGAAAATTTTAGTAAGAAAGCATATACTAATAGTAATAGGAAGGAATTTAACCAAGAATATATTATGAATGGATTTTTAGATATTGCTAATAAACATATAAATACTTTTTCTTACCATGATGTTTTCTGAATTAAAAAATAATTATATTAATTTTCTTAACCTTCTCCGCTTTCAAGATTGGCGGGATAAAATGCAAAGAATAATCGTTGCATCGTTGTTGGTTATAATATTTTCAGAAAAAATAGAAGGGACGATGATAGGTGTTAGCATATTTTTTATTTATTTATTCACTCTTTTTAGTTATGCCTTTATTGTTAATTCATATGCAGATAGAAAAAAGGATATAATTGTAGGTAAAAATTATTACTATGGTTTTTCAGAAAAATTTGTAAAAAAAATACTCATTATCTTACTTTTAATCAATGTAGCAATACCTTTTTACTATCAAAATGTAATCTTAATCTTGCTAATGGCAAGCGGACTATTTGTTGCTAGCTTTTATTCACTCAAGCCAATGCGCTATAAAGAAAAGGGCGGTTACGGCCTTCTTGCCGCTTCAATTTTTCAGGCTTATCCTTTTCTAATTTTTTTAGTTCTTACTCCTGATATTTATTTGCTTGTTCTTTATTTGTT
>CAZKTI010000039.1:0-7460 GCA_964555725.1 uncultured Gammaproteobacteria bacterium
AAACTAGTAAAAGAATTTGGTAAAGAAGTTGAAGGACTTAAGATGCTCGGAGGTATTGTTGACGGAGAGTATTTCGATGAATCAAAAATAAAACAATTAGCTAGCCTTCCAGGAAAACTTGAATTACTTGGTAGTGTAGTAGGTACGATTGCAGCACCTCTTATGAATTTCATGAATGTTGCTGCGGGGCCTGCTAGGCAGTTAGTTACAGTGGTCGATAATATAAAAAAATCAAAAGAATAATTTCATAAAATTTTATTAAGAAAGGACAATTATTATGTCAGAAGAACAAAAAGTAGAAGAGCAGAAGTCAGCAGAAGTACCTGCGAAATTCAAAGGTGTTGTTGATGAGCTTTCTAAAATGTCTGTACTTGACCTATCAGAACTTGTTAAAGTTCTTGAAGATGTCTTCGGAGTAACCGCAGCGCCAGCCACAGTTGCTGTAACAGGTGCGCCTGCAGGAGGCGATGTAAGCGCAGAAGAAGAGAAGAGTTCATTTACAGTTGAACTTACAGCAGCAGGTGAAAATAAAATAGCTGTTATTAAAGCTGTTAGAACTGCAACCGACATGGGTCTTAAAGATGCAAAAGACTTGGTAGACGCTGCTCCTAAGCCTATTAAAGAAAATGTAGGAAAAGAGGATGCAGAAGCATTAAAGAAGACTTTAGAAGAAGCTGGTGCTACTGTCACACTTAAGTAAACTTCCATAGCGACTGACCTGTTTTGTGGCAGAGCCACAAATCCGTCAGTCTCTTCGGCCACTTCGCATTTTTTATCTGCGGGACTGCAGTTAACGTACTAATTAGTACGTATCCTTTGCCCTTTGATAAGAAAATACGAATTGCCTCGAAGTATGAAAGTCTAATATAATTTATAAATACAGGTTAATAGCCTGTATTTTATTTTAAAGAAATTACAACTAGCACTCAAATATGAAAGTTCTTTTATACTTTATTTTGAAAATGCAAACTGTTCTGAATTCTGAACGTTTAAGATAATCTATAAAACCCCCGTGAAGGCCGGGGTTTTTTGTTTATTTTAATTTAGTGGTATTTGATATATATCTGGACCGTTCATTACAAATGCCGTTTGATAGTCTTTACTTACTACAAATCCTTTTAAATTATCCCATCTGTTATGAGTAAGCTGTTTATTTAATTTACCGTCTTTATGCAAAAGTATTAGTCGTTTAGCAGTTCCTTCAAGTACATATATAGTTTCCTCATTTTCTAGAGTTGCATCAATCTGAATGAATCTAGCAGGTATTGGATCTAGTGAAGATAGTTTCCAGTCTGTTTTTTTACCTTTGAAGTATTGCGCTATGTCTGTATCAGTAACCATATATATATTACCGTCAATTGCAATGTCACGAATGTCTGATTTGGTTTTTACTCCATCTGATAACCAACTTGAAACAGAGTTGTCAGAAAGTGCGATTCTTTTAATAGATTCACCGTCTGCCATATACAGTCTGTCTCCATAGAATGTTAGACCAGATGCACCTGTAATACTTTCTGTATTAGCATCGATTTTACTTGCATCAAATGTAGATTCGCTTGTAAGTTCACTAGTAGATATATCAATAGAATATGGATTTAAACTTTCATCTAATAAGTATAAGATTTCAAATTCACTATCCCACGTAGCAGAGATTAAATTATTTTCAATATTATTTATTGTTATAGTGTATGAGTTTCCATTTTCTGCGTTAACTATATGAACATTTTTTTCCGATGATAAGAATCCGACAACATTGTCAACCGCAAATGTTGTAATAATTTTATGTTCTGCTGAAAGATCTGTTGATGCCATCGGGTTTAGGAAGCTAACACTATTTAGATTATTTATTTCATCTAGTTCTGCCTTGAGCTCTGACACTATTGTTGCTCTGTCAATTCCATCGCTCTTTGCTTTTTCTGGAAGAAGTTCTGCGAGTACAAGGGCCTCTTCTATTAAACGTCTAGCTTCTTCGCGGTCGTTATATATTAATTTTCCTTGCGCATCTTCTTGTTTTAGTCTGATGTCTGACAATGTTGTATTTACCTCTTCTTTAGAAATGCTGCCACCGCTTTCTTTATTATATAGAATCGAGGTTGTTTGTATGAAAACAACTACAAGAATTACCCCAATGATAAATATCCATTTTGTTTTTGGTGGCAGTTTTTTCATCCATTTTGTGAATGTAGACGACTTTTTTTCTGTATTGTCTAAATATTTTTCAATTTTTGTTTTTGTCACTGGTTGTCTCACCTCGTTTTGAAGTGGAGACGGTCTTAGGGTCGGCATTGTTGTCCTAATAGGTTTTTTTACATCAACATTTTTTTTATCTTCTTCTTCCTCTTCTTGCTCTTCTTCCTCTTCTTGCTCTTCTTCCTCTTCTTCATTTTCATCTTCTTCTTCCTCTTCTGGCTTTTCTTCATTTTCTTCTATATCATGTTCTTCCTCCTCATCTATAGCAATCTTGCTTACGTTTTTAACATCACCTGGTTCTGCTACCATTACACAAATGTCTGGTGTTCCAGGAAGGGAATTAATGACATCTTGAAGCATATCTTCTAGATTACCGTCATTCTCTTCTTTTATAATTTTTTTAAGTTTATCTTGTGTAAAGTATTGCCAAATATTACTTGATGCAATAAGAAGTTGCTGTTCGTCAGTAATTGCACCAGAAATAATTTGATCACATAATTTATTGCTGTCACGAGTTTTTCCTGCTTGCGATTTTAAGATATTAACAAATTTTGTTTTATTCTTATCAGTTGTGTGTAATAACCACAATTCAACCTTCCCGTAATAGGAAACCATCAATGTTCCGTTGTAAATCGCCCCTATTATTATTGAGAGATCTGAAAAAGTACCATTATCTGAGTTCAGTGTAATATCAGTAAATTTTTTGTTAGCTTCTTCTAGAAGATATTCAAAAACATCTGAATGGTCAGATGACGTTTCAGTAATTACATCGTTTTCGTAACTGGTGAATATAGATTGAACAAGTGATTTAATGTTTTCTATCTTTACGTCGTCTGATTTTGAGAGTTCAGCAAAACAAAACAATTTTCCGTACTTTTTTATTACTTCTTCGTTTTCTTCAATTTTTGTGAAACGCCATGTAGGACGATTACTCTTTTTAATGTTGACCGTTGTAAAATCGTAATTTTCCATGTTATATTGCTCTTTTATTAGTGTATAGTATACTATAGCTCACTAGAGCTTACTATATTTTTGAATTTTCGTACAGGTATTATGTTACATACTCTCTTTAATTCATTGCCAAAAATAAGAATTCTTCAAGTGCTACTAGCTAAGCCTGATGAAATTTTTAGCATTGGAGACATTGTAGGCAAAGCGCGTACTCAAAGGGCGGTCGCCACAAAGGCGCTTAGACATATGATAAAGAATGGCGTGGTTCTTAAAATTAAGATAGCTTCTAACAAGAAAACTGAATATGGGTATCAGATTGATGAAACATTTATACTTTTTAATGAATTGAGAGCACTTTTTCTGAAATCCCAATTACTTATGGAAGGGGATTTAGTAAAGCAAGTAAAGAAAATGGGTGGAGTTATGCTCATTGTTCTCACAGGAATTTTTACAGGTGGACACACTGATAGCCCAACAGATGTACTTATTGTCGGAAAGGTTAATAAGAAACGTGTAGAAAAACTGATTAACAGTTTCGAAAAGAAGATTAATATAGATATTAGATATACTGTTATGAGCAGCACTGAATATAAGTATAGAAAAGATATTACAGATCGCTTTTTGTATAGTATTTTAGAAGGTAATAAGATAGTAGTGGTTGATAAGTTAAACGAATCTTTTTAATAAAATAATATGTTTTTATCTGTACATCTTACTGACGAGAAAGTACTGTTTCAGTTAATAGACAATGATATTGTTACTAGTAAACTCGAGATTAATGAAAAGCATGAATTTTCTGAAATATTGTGGCAGAAACTTCCAAAGTATTTAAGTAAAGATAATACTTCTACTATAGAGGAAATCGTGGTCTCATATATACCAGGGGAGGTCAGATATTCACGTTTAAGAACACTCTTTACTTTTATTAATACTTTTGGCGTTATGAGTGGTATAACTTTGTATGAAATACATAGTAGAAAACCTGTAAATGTAAGAGATAAACTAAAGAAAAAACTTAAAGTTATTCATCCACAATATACCTCATAGAGTCAATAACACTGTTGAAAAGTCCAAAAACGTCCTTAAGTAGGGCGTTTTTAGTGTATTGTTCTAAATAGGGAAGTGGGGTAGAATAATATGGAAGTGGTAAATAGTGGTAATTAATGGGGCTACAGCCGGGGTATGGATTTTATCGTACTTCGGAACATATTTCATTATGTTTATCGGAGAATATCAACACGTTATTGATGAAAAGGGGCGAATTGCCCTTCCTACAAAATTTAGGAAGGATTTATCAGCTGGCGTTGTTGTGACTAAAGGGTTAGACCATTGTTTATGGGTTTATCCAAAAAAAGAATGGAATACCCTTGCAACTAAACTTTCCACTTTACCGATAAGTCAATCACAAAACCGTTCTTTTATTAGATTGATGCTTGCAGGAGCAATGGATTTAATTATTGATAAGCAGGGGCGCATCAATATTCCACAGTATCTCACTGATTTTTCGGGACTCAAGAAAGGAGTGATAATTGCCGGATTATATAACAGACTTGAAATTTGGAACGAAAAGGCATGGGAGACATATAAAAAGACTATGGAGAAAGAGAGTACACAGATTGCAGATAGTTTAAGTGAGTTAGGAATTTAGCAAAGGAGACATCGTGACAACGCACATTCCAGTTTTAGAGAAAGAATTACTGAACCTTTTACAACCCAAAGAGAATCATCATTATATTGACGCAACGTATGGTGGAGGAAGTATGGCAAAGGCTGTACTTTCAGCAAATGGTCCTACTGGTAAGCTCATTGCGTTTGATCTAGATGCATCCGTTATAGAAAGTGCAAAAAATGAACTTTCAAGCTATGGAGATAGAGTAGTGCTAATACATGACAACTTTAGGAATGTATTAAAGCACACACAAGAGCTCGGACTTAATTTTGATGGCATCTATGCAGATTTAGGGATTTCTTCTGATCAGCTTCTAAATCAAACAAAAGGCATATCATTTCGTTTTGAAGAAGCACCACTTGATATGAGAATGGGAGATAGTGATATGACTGCTGCAGATTTTGTAAACGCTGCCAAAGAGGAGGACCTCGCAACCATTTTTCGTGAGTATGGCGAAGAACCAAAAGCAGATAAGATTGCCCATGAAATTGTCCTCATGCGTACTAAAAAACATTTTAAGACAGTCGGAGATCTTCTGGAGGCAGTTAAGCGAGTTTATGCAAAACCAGGTTTGCGGATTAATCCTGCAACCAAAGTGTGGCAAGCACTTAGAATCGCAGTTAATGATGAACTAGAAAGTATACGATTATTAATACCTGATGCATTTGATGTACTAGCGCCTGGCGGACGATTAATATTCATAAGTTTTCATTCCTTAGAAGACAGAATAATAAAGAGATCATTTAAAACTTTAAAAAAAGAAGGTAGGGCAGAATTATTAACTAAAAAGATATTACGCCCTACTAGAGAAGAGATTCTAAAAAATCCACGAAGTCGAAGCGCGAAATTACGAGCACTAAAAAAAATAAGATAAAAACAAATACACATGAATACAAAAACAATAGCAACAAGATCCATACCATTACTTTTTGTCACTAACAAGCATAAAGTAAAAAGTAATACAGTAGTAGTACCATGGAAAACATTGAATGTTTCCGTTATTGTAGTTACTGTGCTAGCTCTTGTGCTGCAGATGCTTTTAGTAAATTTTTTAAATACTGCGAATATACGTTTACAGGAACTTGCAGATACAGAAAGCGCACTTCAGAGTGAAATAAGTTCCTTAAATGTAGGTATATTAGAAAAAGAATCGCTCGATTCAGTAAGTGCACGTGCGCGTGAATTAGGTATGACTGCTGACGGTAATGTACTTTATCTTAGTACAGAAGGAAATTCATTCGTTAAAAGATAATGAATGCATAAGAGAATCCATTTTAATACTTATTATAGAGAACCGGGGCGCACTAAGGATATGCGCCTTTCTATTTTATTTGTACTTTATATTTTTTTTAGCGTAGCGGTAATAGTAAAATTATTTTTAATTCAAGTTCTTGATGGAGATATTTATTCAGCTCAAGCGTCTGAGCAATATTTAGCATATCAAGAATTTACTCCTAGACGAGGGGATATTTTTGCTATAGAAAATAATTCTCAAAGTATAGTGCCAATTGCTGAAAATAAAATCTTTGGAAATGTTTATGCTGTTCCTAATGAGGTAAAAAGTCCTTATTATGTTGCAGCAGAACTTGCTGTTATTTTAGATTTAGATGAGGGAATGTTACTTGAAAGATTGTTAAAAGAAGGAGATCCGTATGAGCCAATAAAAAATAAAGCAAATGATGAAGAGTTACAAAATATTTCTGAACGAAATTTTTCTGGCATTTATATTGCTGAAGAAACGTATAGGCATTATCCCCTGTATTCAGATATGAGTCAGTTAACTGGATTTGTTGGAAATGAGGGAGAGTCGCTGGTCGGTCAGTATGGAATAGAAGGGTATCATGAGGATGTGCTGGGTGGTAATACAGGATATATAAAATACGCAAAAGATGCTATAGATAATATTTTACATATTTTTAGAAAAAGTGAAGAGAAGCCATTAAATGGTGATAGCATAGTATTAACTATTGATAGAGTGATTCAATTCCGTGCATGCGCATCGCTTAATTCTTATATTGAAAAAACAGGATCTGTTGGGGGTAGCGTTTTAGTGCTTGAAGTTGAAACTGGAAAGGTACGTGCTATGTGTTCATTTCCAACATATGATGCAAATAATTTTTATGAAACAGAAAATACTCAAGCTTTTAATAATCCAGCAATATTTAAATCTTATGAGCCAGGTTCTGTATTTAAGCCATTAACTATGGCTGCAGCGATTAATGAAAAAAAAGTTGACCCGACAACTACGTATGTTGATGAAGGTGAACTTAAGTATGGTAAATTTGTTATTAAGAATTCTGATCTTAAAGCACATGGTGAAGTGGATATGATTACAGTACTCTCTGAATCGTTAAATACTGGAGCTGTTTTTGTAGCTGAAGAACTAGGAAAAGAAAAATTTGCTGACTATGTACGTTTATTTGGTTTTGGAGAACATACTGGAATTGAGCTAACCGGGGAACGTACTGGTGATATATCTTCATTAGACAAGCGTGGAGAAATATATACTGCAACAGCATCATATGGTCATGGTATTACGGTTACCCCGATGCAGCTTGCTAGTGCTTATGGCGTATTAGCAAACAATGGTGTGTATGTTGCTCCAACTATAATAGAAAAGATTATTGATCAAGCTGGTGAGGAAACTGTA
>CAZKTI010000040.1:0-7264 GCA_964555725.1 uncultured Gammaproteobacteria bacterium
AATGTAGGGACAAAAAAAAGGTGGATTATACCTCTATCAACTCTCTGGTTACTTAATTGTTTCATTTTGTTTTTCAATTGCTCCTACGATGCCCCGAAGTAGTCAATTGTATTTTTATTTTTGTAAAATTTTTGTTTTTACTCCATATACCACTTGTATACAGAGACTTTTTGATTCCTACTATACAGTATAGCACGAAATACTTAATTTTTCAATAAGCATTATGTGGATAACTATAAAACGTGTAAAAAAAGTAAAAAAATATTATTATTTTTTAACGAGTTAAATTATATTAAAAAACTAAGGACCTACGGACTTGAGCGCAATGTGCGATTTCTCCTTGAGGAGTGAAACAAGACGTACTGACCAGTACGTTGAGTGAGCACCGCAAAGGAAAATCGTGCAGAGTGCCAAGAAGCAAAACCTGTTTGCTGGCTCTGCCAGCAAACAGGTTTTGCTGATGCGTAGGTCCGGGTTTGGGCTCCACTCCAAAACAGATTTGTCTGTTATGAAAGTCTGTAAGATAAAACCTCACCTTGACGTTGTGTTAGGTGAGGCTGTTAGAGGTGATGTCTCTCGGCATTTCCGAGACGACCCTGCTGGACTTCTAGCCCTAAGCGTGTGGTCTCACCGCAATTCTCTGCGGAATGTTGGACCGATGGTCACGACCGCCATTGCGAAGGACGGGTTCGTGCCTGACCGGGCTAGCGGTGGGTTGAGCTGGTGCACCATACTCCTGTCTGCAGTTGATGCACATCTCCTGGTCACGGCAGTTGTATGCAACGTGTGTGAAGCTTCCGCTTGCACTGCAGTTGGCGTTGTTGCACTGGCGCGTCTTTGCTCTCATACCCATGATCTTAATAATCCCCCAGTAGTGGCAATTTAAAGCGTCCCCCCGTGGAACCACTTCTCATTACCAAAAATGAGAATACACCCAAATATGTCAAAAGTCAATTCCTCTATAACAAAAAACCTCATAAAAATGAGGTTTTTAAATTAATGTATAATTTTATCAACAGCCGAGTGCTTTAAGACACTCTTCTCTTCCTTGTCCTTCAGGAATTTGATTACAGGTATCACATTGTAAATTACCTATTCCTGCAGTTGCATCTTGAATTTCCATCACTGCAGCACTAATATCTTGAAACTCAATATCAGATGGGGGAATAAACATTTCATTATCAGCATTCCATTTACTACATTCGTATTGTATCGTATCGTCATCAAAAAAATCTGTTAAATCATCTTCTGAAGAAGCTGTGTCGTCAGGGACATCAACTGATGATATTTTTAATTTCGTACCTTTACTTTCTCCAAAAGGCCCACCCCAAGTATATGCGTATTCTTCATCACGTATAACGTTTCCATCAAATGATGTGCCATCAGGTTGTGTGAGTAAAAACTCTCCGCGCATTTGTTCTCCTGCAATGTATACCATCCCGGTTGTTACATTTCCATTATCATCATGCGTAAAATCACATTCTATATTCTCACCCTTTTGCATAAGTGCAGCGATAGATCCAACGTCTGTCATCTTTTCTTCCTTAATTTCCACAGTCGTATCTACATCAGCACCATCAGTTAAGTCAGATGGGCTACTCTGTGTAAATAAAAATATTCCCCCTAAAATAACCGCCGCCGCTACAATAATTCCTATAATAATTTTCATAATTAAAAAATGAGATAATAATATCTTTTATAGTAGAACTCAAAAGAACCTTTTGCAAGTAGTAAAAAAACGGAGGTCATGGCTACTCCGTTTTTTCTACTTATATTCACTTTTATCTATCTATGCTTGTGAAACCTTGATCCTGGCTTCTTAAAGCCAATCTCTTCCATAAGATCTCGTGCGCCTTCATGGTCACCAGCTTCTTTTAATTGATGTATCTCTACAAGAATAGGAAATGTTTCTTCAGTTATCATTTCAGCCTTAGGTGTGTCCCCCACTGCTGCAAGCCACGCTGCATAATCATTTGCTTCAATCGCTGCTTCTATTGCTTCATGTTTTTCTGTATCAAATTGCTTTCTATGGTGTTTTCCCTTGCGAAACCCTTTGGTTACGCCAATTTCTTCTAAAAGTGCTTGCGCTTCTTCAATATTTCCCTCTTCTTTTAATTGCTTTGCCTCAACGAAAGTTGAGAATTCATCTTCAGTAACTTCCCCTGCAAGCTTTGAATCAGCGCCAACAGCATTAATAAATGCTGTGTAGTCATTAGACTCGATTGCTGTTTTCATTGCTTTGTATGCTTCAGGGTTTCTGCCACTATGTGCGTATGTGTAAGCACCTCCAATTACTGTAGTTATGATAAATGCAGCGAGAGCCGCTGAAATTCGTATTTTATTGTTTGACATAGATGTAGTAATTTATTGAATAATGTTAAGCATGTTTACCCGACTAAATTTTTTGCTAGCGAAAATTTTGTATGGGTTAACCTGCCTAGCAAGTACTACGTTCATTATCTATATTTCTTTCATCCATTTTTTATTATCTCTAAATTGGTTCATGCCTTTGTTAAGCATTTTAGGATGTATATTAGGATGTCCTCCAGGAAATGGGGCAAGTCCCGGTCCTTTCTTACCTTCAAAAATTTTACCGGCTTCAAATTTCTCATCATGGAACTCTCCGATAATCTTTACAAAATTTCCAACCTCCATTTTTCCAAAAACATTCGTATCATTATCTATCTCAATTATCCATTCATTCCCTTCTTTATCTTGGATAGTTATGGAATCATCATCTTCTGTAAAAATTATTAGACCCCCAACACGCCCTTGATCTAAGCTGGTCCAACGTTTATGCCTATCTCTCATAACCTTCTCATAATAAGGTACGCTTTTTACAAAAGTCTCATCAATGGCGCGTCCAAGTCCTACATTATAGAATAATGTTCCTAATATTACGCTTCCAAGAACACTTCCTAGTACAGCATAGTGTAGTTGCACCTTATACCCCTTATTTGTATGACGTAAATTATAATCAGTAGTAACAAGAAAAAGAATAACAATCAAAATCCAAAAATAAGGTATGGTTGCAAAAACAAATCCAATAAAACTATCATGAATATTTTCATAAATACCCCAATCATTATTGATAGTCATATATAAAACAACAGCAAACCCCAAACTTCCAACAAAAAGAGATATTAAAGCAAAGCACCATACAAAATAATTCTTTAAAAGAAAATGCCAGCGAGGCGTAGGACAGGCACCTTCTCGCTTAAGCTTGTCAAGCACTATTTGCTGTAATTCTTTATGCGTCATATGTTCCTTTTAATAATATTTCTTTTAATTGTCCTTTTGCCCTATTAAGTAGAGTACCGACGGTTCCTATAGGTTTTTGTAGAATATCAGAAATTTCTTCATAGCTCCTCTCTTCAAAAAAATTTAAAATTATAACTTCTTGGTATTTTTCATCTAATTTAGAAATTGCTTTAAGCAATGATTCTTTTAATATTGTCCTATCAACGTCTTTATCTATATTAATGTCAGTATGTAAATTCTCTAAAACGGTGTCATTTAATTCTTCTACTGAAATACCTTGCGGGCGTGTATTCTTTTTTCTAAAATGACTAATAACATGATTATGAGTAATTCGATACGACCACGAAGAAAAAGATAGATCTAGGTTAAATCCATTTAAATTTTTATACATTTTAATAAACACTTCCTGCAATACGTCCTCAATCTCTTCTTCTGAAATATTTGTGATCCTTCGTACATATTGTTTAAGCTTTTCTTCATAACGCTCAATAAGGATAGAAAAAATATTTTGGTTTTCGAGTGTTAGAGTTACGAGCTCTTCATCAGGAAGATCATGGTATTTTTCCTGGTTAATCATGAATTTCGAATAGTAAGTAATACGTAATAAAACGCTTTTTCTTTCAATAGGTTACTATTCTTCTAATAATTGATTTAATTCGTCTGCGCGCTTTTGAGCTTTTTCACTAATTACATTTGTATCTTCCAATGCCTTATTTCTAACATCTATGGTTTCTTCACTATTCTTTGAAGTATATGTGTACATAGTTACGGAAAGTATTGCAATTAATGCAAGAGCTATAAGTATACTAAGTAAACCAAATCCATTTTTATCTTTAATAGTATTTAAAAATTTTATTTTCATATCTATATATAAACATAAAAATTATAAAACTCCAAAAAAAATCACCCCAGGAATTACTGGGGTGATATAAACTAAATCAATATGGTATGTTAACAAAATTCACACACCTTATCTGCTTTTTCCTTGTTTTCGCCTTTAACGGCATCTCCGCAACATTCTTTGCAGCAAAATTGAGTACCATCTAGATAAAAGTTGCCTTCACTCTCTTTCTTTTCTTTGCCACATTTTGCGCATTTGAAATTTTTTGAATCCTTTTTTCCAAATCCTAACATAATTATTTTTTAGTGAGTAGTATTAAAGTAATTACTATACTACCAGGAAACTACGCTGTACGCAACGCCCTGGCCTCTCGCCTCCGAAAAATAAACTTAGTAAACTCTATCATTAATATCTCAAACACGACCAAGGCTCCAATCAAAATAAGATCAAATCCTCCGAGTGGCACGGTTCCTAAAAACGTATTTAATATTGGAACATAAATAGATGCAGCCATAATAAGTAGACCAACCCCAACAGCAACTAATAAAAATCTATTATTTAATAGATTGGTGTGTATTAGTGATGAATGAAGTGACTTGATAGAAAAAACATAAAATAATGAATTAGTAGCAAGAACAGTAAAGATTATTGTTTGTATATGTATGAGTGGTAATTCGGTATTAAAATAAAGCCACATGAAAGCACCTACTAGCAAAATGTCATTAATAACTCCGATTACAAAAATAAAAATAAGTCCTTGTGTATCAAGAATGTGCTCACCTCGTTTATAAGGTTTTCTATGCATAACTTCTTTTTCACCTGGCTCAAATGCAAGTGCAAAATTTGGAAGACCATCTTCTACAAGGTTTGCCCATAGAATTTGTACAGCAGTAATAGGAAGCGGAACGTGGAGTATTAAAGAGGCAATAACCACAATAAGTTCTGTAAAAGAGTTTGTGTTTAAAAACACAACAACTTTACGGATATTCCCAAATGCAACTCTTCCTTCTCTTATAGCTTCAACAATTACTGAAAAACTATTATCAATTAAAACTAAGTCTGCAGCTTCTTTTGTAACATCTGTTCCAGATCCTAATGCAATACCAATGTCTGCTGCTTTAAGTGCAGGTGCATCATTAACACCATCACCTGTCATTGCTACTACTTCATCGCTTTCCTTTAAAGCATTAACTAAACGCATTTTATGCCTAGGGCTTACTCTATAAAAAAGTTCAACCGTTCGAATTTTTTTTGAAAGCTCTGAATCAGAAAGCGCATCTACATCATGCCCGCTTAAAATTGCATTACCATGTGTTTGAAACCCAAGGTCATCACCGATTGCGCGCGCTGTAAGTTTATGATCCCCAGTAACCATAATAATTCTGACCCCCGCCCCTCTAACTTGTTTTATAGATTCTATAACATCATCGCGAATAGGATCTCTTAACACCGCCATTCCTGCAAACGTTAATTTTGTTACATGAGCACGTAAACTTTTTCTATCTTTATAATTTATTTTTGAAGTGTCTTTTATGGTCTTGCATGCAATACCAATCATACGAAAACCGTCAGACGCTTCTTTTTCTATGGTTTTTATAATTTTATCTTTATTGGCCTTTTTTACATTAGTTACTTCTAGTAATTGTTCTGGTGCACCAGTTACATATAATTTATGAGTTCCATCACCCATATCATGAAAGGATGCAACGTACTTTGAATCATCATCAAAAGGCAATATTGCCTTACGAGGATATTTTTTTAACTCTTTTTCAATGTCATTACCTTTCTCAATAAAATATTGCAGCTTTGCTACATCAGTCCCCTCTCCAAATACATTCTTTTTCTTACCCTCTTCAACTAATATTGCTTCATTTGCAAAACCAAGTGCACGCAAAGACTCTTCATTATTTTTAGATTCTAAAATTTTACGAACCTCCATCTTTCCCTCTGTAAGCGTTCCTGTTTTATCTGTGCAAATTACAGTAGTAGATCCGAGTGTCTCAGCACCTATAAGATTTTTTACCAAGCCTTTCTTTCTTAATATACGTTGTGATGCAACGGCAAGAACCACAGAAAGTGCGGCAGGAAGCCCTTCAGGAATAGCAGCAACTGCAACTGTAATTGCTATCTTAATCATTTCAACAATACTTCTATCAGGCTGAAAAAATCCAATAACGACAATTAAAATAGTAGCAAATAATACTGCAATAGAAATTATTTTAGAAAGCCTAGCAAGTCGCTCTTGAAGAGGTGTTGTTTCTTCTTCAACACCTTGAGTGAGAGCTGCTATCTTACCAATCTCTGTGTGAGATCCTGTCTCTACAACAACAGCAATGGCTTCACCTTTTTCTACTACGGTTCCTGTATATACCATGTTTTTTCTATCAGCAAGAGCAATCTTTCCTGAAAGTACATCTGTATGCTTGTTTACCGGATTAGACTCTCCAGTAAGCAGTGCCTCATTTACTTCTAATTCGTCTTCAGAAATTATTCTTGCATCTGCAGAAATCTTTATACCAGTAGTAATATTAATTATATCTCCAGGAACTAGTTCAGCTGAATCAACTTCAATAATTCTTCCATTTCTTAATACCCTAGCTTTTACTGGAATTATTGATTTTAGTTTCTTAAATATCTGATTAGAACGATTTTCTTGTATAAAACCAATAAGCACATTAATAAACACTGCAAGAAGAATTACAGTGGTATCAATGTAATGCTGAATAAAAAATGTAAACGCAGCTGCTATAAGCAAAATAAAAACTAACGGATTTTTAAACTGATTAAAAAACCGCTGATACCATTTTATTTCTTTTCCACGAGGAAGCTCATTTGCTCCGTATGACTTTTTTCTTTTTCCAAATTCTTTTGTAGTAAGACCTTTTTTTAGATCGGTAGAAAGTTTTTTCTGTATTTCTTTTATTGAAAGCTCATGCCAGTTAGTCAGGGGTTTTGTCTGAGGTGTATTATCCATATGCATCTTATTTTAACCTAAAAACAACCTATAAACAATTTATATAAAGTAACTATGTGACTTTCATAATTGGATGCAATGCGAGGACAAGTATTATTAAGGGCTTTCAGATTTCAGGTCAATTTGCATTTTATTCTTGAAAAGCGAAATGAGCCGTACTAATAGTACGGTGAATGAGCATTTGAAAG
>CAZKTI010000041.1:0-3572 GCA_964555725.1 uncultured Gammaproteobacteria bacterium
GCCACGCATCAATGCCCTAATTTCTGTATTATTCCTAATAATTTCTTTTGGTTCAACAAGAGAATTTATAAGTTGCTCTATGGGAAGCATCTTATCTCCTACAGAATCTTTTGTAGTAACTTTAAAAAACTCCCCTCTTTTCCAAAACTTAGACGATTCTCTCCACAGAGTTTTAGCGTCAAAAAGCATTTCTACGATTTCTTTACTGTAATCATTAAGAGATTTTTCCTCTTTAACCATATCATCAAGCATATTTCTTAAATCTGCATAATAGCTTTCAGATGATGTCCCTCTATGTTGATGAGACATGTAAGAAAAATAAGAGTCAAGATCACGTACTTCTTTTAAAGAAAGTTGGACAGGTAGAAGGTTCTTTTGATCTTCTATATCTATATTTCTTAATAAATCACCAAGCGTATCTGCCTTTTCTTTAGGGTCTGTTATCTCTGTTAATCTGTTCAATTCTGTATTATATTCATCAACATTGCGTATACTTCTGAGATATACTTCCTGCATTACCGCCAGAAGGTCTTCACCGCCGAATCCTTCCGCAGTTTTTATAAATGAATCTAAACTTTTTGCTCTGATTGCGTCTTGAAGAGATACTAAAGTACGAGAAGATGTTCCTTTATGGATTAAATCCAAAATTTCCTTTGCTTCATCAGGATTTTCTATAAATTTTTCATTTATTCTATTGAAAAAAGTATCTGCATTAAAACGGATATTTGGAGCATTTAGTTCAACTGTAGAGAATAATTTTTGTGCCGGTGCAAAGTCCGTATCTTCTAAACTTGCTTGTATGTTTCCAGACTTATCTGCACGTTCCTTCAAAAGAATCTTTATATCTTTTGGTTCTATACCAGTATTATTTTGAATCTCTGTAATTAAATCAGTATCTGTGTTCTTCCTACCTGCAACACGTACATTCCCTATTTCGCCTGTTATCATTAATTGCAGTCTGAAAGTATTCATAACATTATCGGCAAGTTTATTATTCTCTTTATCTATACTTCTTAGAGCATTTATTTGGTTTACAAATCTATTGCCAGCTTCTTTATTAGCGTTCTCTAGTATTGCAGTATTATACATTTCATCAATGGATGTATGTTGCGAATCTAAAACTTCCTCTCCTTTTTTAGTCCACCATTCAAGAACATCAAGAGTCGCTTCATCTAAGTCGCTCGTATCAAAATTTAGTATCTTTTTCAGATGTAAGGCTACAGACTGTTGAAGATTTTCTTGATTTGCAGCAAGTCTTTCAAGATTTCTATCAAGTTTAAATATCTGATTTTTTAACCTTCCTGAAAAAAGTCCAGAAGGTTCTTGAGTAACTTGTGCTGCGGCTTGTTGTACAGAACGAAGGCTAATAATATCCTGTATAAAAACAGTAACATCTAATCCGAATTCTTTGCCTGTTTCTGCAATGGTAGATAAAGCTTCAAAACTATTGTGTGCCATATCTTCGAATTCTTTTCTATCTTTGTCTGGCAGGGCCTTAACAAAGGTAGCTATTTCATCTATATGTTTCCCATTATTTAACTGATAATACTCAGCTACAAGATTATCTATCAAAGCCTTACCGTTCCCGGAGGGGTCTTTATAAAGCATATCAATTTCATGCCGAGTAAATCCGTTGGCAATAAGATATAATTCCTTATTTTTATATCTTCTTCTCTCTGTTTCCTCTGTTCGGGCGATTCTTTCTTTTGTAACCATTTCAGCAAGTTCTGGACTATCTGCTTTAACTGGATTACCTTCACTATCAAGTGCTTTACTATCAATTAAATACGCTTCTATTATATTTTTGTTCTCGTCAAGTCTGCCCTTCCGACCTGCCCGCCAATCAGAAAATCTATATAAAAGAGAGGTAAGCCAATGACCTCCTCTTTTTGAAACAGTAGCTAAAGGATCAACAGCAAAAGTCGCTGCAAAACTACCCAGTAAAGCACCCCCCATATTTGTTAAATCCCCATTATACTCCCCAGTAGGGTCTTTGTCAGCAAGGTAATCAAAAACTGCCACAAAAGCCAGACTATTTCTGTCTTCTAGTTTTAACTGTTCATGAATATCTATATCTTTGAGTCTAAAAAGTCTTTCCGCCTCTTTCTTAGTACGGACAAGTCCTTCTTGCCCTCTAACCTGCCACCAGCGGGGGGCTACATTTGGCTGACCTATTATATTTTCTGCGTCCCAAGGTCTTAATCCTTCTTTTACTTCACCTGTTGGGGTATACTTAGCACCATATGCTTTTGCCAATTTTCTAGCTTGCAGCATGCGAAATAACATCATAGCTCTTACAGTAGGAATCTCTTCAGCAAGCATTTTTGCTATTCTTCCATTCCATTTCCTTTGATATTCAATCCCATTATGAGAGCTTTTTATCACCTTTTCACGTTCTTCTTCATTTTTTCTAAAGTTATCTAAAACTGATTGTAATGTCTTGCTTGCATCTGCTTCCTGCTGCCAGACGAACCGGCCAAAAATCTGCGGGTATTGGCGATAGTCGGGTTCAGCCCGCCTCTTTTCAGCTATTTTCATAAAAGCATCTCCTGCCGAACGAAGATAGTCTCCTTTATCTCCTCCCCATTCGTCTGGCAGTATATATTTTAATACACCTAAAGCAAGGTTCATGTATCCATGTCCTTTGCCTACGTCTTTATCAGGCCAACTTCGTGAATAGGGCGTAAACATATCCGCCATAATATATATTTCATGTATTAAACTCGGAAGACCCCAAATACCCGCAGCCGCTCCTGCGGCAGTGCGCCACCCTTCTTTTTCTATACCTCTTCCCACTTTAGAAATAGCGTTTACCAAAGAATTAATAGTCTTCGGTAATTCATCAGCGCCTTCTTTACGAGCAAGAATTTTATAGGTTTCATTAAGTGTTCTAGGCGCTACTGCATACAAGTCTTCTTCTTTTAATCCAAAAAGTTGCTCTCCTGCTTCTTCGTTTTCAACAATTGGTATGTTGTAATAATTCAGTAATTTCATATTATTATAGTGCCTATAAAGACCTTTATAGTGCTCTGGATATTCTTTTTTATTCTGTCCATCCCATGTAGGCTCGAAATCGTCCATTTGTGCAGTTACATTTTTTCGTTTTATTTCAGAAGGCGTAAAAATTTCACCTTGTTGTCCAAAAAGGCGTAAAAAATACGTATCTGCCCTCTTTCTATCACTTTCATATTGATCTGTATATATTCGTTGATTATTTACTAAGATATTAATACGTTTTTGAGCATCTTCATTTTGTTGAGATTCCCAATAAGTAGGAGCATCAGTCATGAACGGACGATTTTGATCAAAATATCTAGGAGCCTGTTGTTCCTCATCTAGTATATAGTCTTCTACTAGCTGTTGATCAAAAGGCTGCTTTGGTAGTTCAATATCAGAAGGAATAATATCTCTTGTATTAAGAGGATAATTTGAACGTGTGCTAAGAATTGGGTCTTTCATATGTTAATTCCTGTGTTCATCGTGTTATTGCTTCGGAATACGAGTAATTATAGGTTTATTATCTTCAACATCTTCAAAATCCTCAGCGTTTATATCTGAAAGGCTTTGATTTT
>CAZKTI010000041.1:3582-7092 GCA_964555725.1 uncultured Gammaproteobacteria bacterium
TTAATTCCTGTGTTCATGATGGAGGAAGACGAGTAGTTCCAGAAGGTGCGGGCGGTATGTAATTTGCATCGAACGTATCTCCTTCAAAATCATCAGCGTTTATATCTGAAAGGCTTTGATTTTGTACCCTTCTTCGTCTAGCGTATTTTCTTTTTAATGCATTATGTAAGGATAATGTTTTATTTAAAATTGTTCCTCGTATCCGGGAATTACTCCCTCCCTGTAAATCCTCAAAACTTGCTATTCTTGCAGCTATATAATGTTCTTTGGAGCTTTTTTCAACTGCTTTAAATGCTGTTAATTCTTCAGGCAATGCTGATAAACTTCCAGTTCTAAGAGATTTCGCTACTGCTTTAAAGTCCATATCGGATACACCACGCCCGCCCGTACCTCCTTGAACAAGTTTAGCTAATTTAAATGTTAACATTACTTTTAAATGAGTATATTCGATATGAGCATTTATGATGTTGTTTAATACGTCAGGATCTGCATTTTCATAATTCTCCTTTGAATACTTACTTTTGAACTTATTTAATGATTTATCCGCCCCCTGTAATGCTTCTTGGAGTTCACGTTTAACGCCTTCATCGTAAATTCCCTGTTCAGTAAAATTTTTAGAATTACCGAACGTATCTTCAAAACTGTTTCCGTCTATAAGCTTTTTAGTAGTACCAATAGGTACACCAAAAGTTCTTAAAATCGGGGCGACTGTGGTGGCAAGATTTCTCATACCGGCTAACGAAAGAAGGCTTATGTTTGTTTCTTCACCAGTTCGTTTTGTCAACTCTTGCATTGTTTCATTAAGTTGCACAATTCTGCTGGAACTTCTAATAACAGCTAATGCATCTCTTGATACTTCTTCTTGTTTTAATGCAGCAGCTTTAGCTTCTTTACTTATTGTATTTCTAGGATAGAAATAATTGCCATGACGTTCAGCCGGATAATAATTATATGAAGTAGCAAACATCACTGTATCTAAAAGAAAATCTACTTGTTCTACAGTAGAAGGCCGGTTATTTATGTCAGAGCCTTCTCTTAAATATTCAGGAAATTCTTTATTTTCTGTGATTGTATTAACTAGTGCTTCAGCCCCTTTACTGAAGTTTTTTCCGTTATGCGTATCGTTAATAAGTAAAATTTCGCTATTCATCCAATTTCCATCATTGACATCTTGAATCGTAGACATTGTTGATGTAAAAATTTTTAGTGGAATATATTCAGCGATAGGTTTAATCCGAAGTTGATTTGTATGTGTGTGTCTCACAGTAAATATCTTTCCAGCATTTATATTATTATTAGTATATATGCGTGGTTCAGGATTGAAATAACTAAGCAGTTGTCCGTATATGTTTTGCGCCTTCGGGTGACCTCTTAAATTATACCTTTGCATTAAGCTATTTATATTAATTAAAGACTCTAATTTTAACGTGCCTTCTATATTCTTGCCGTCTACAACTCGTTTACCGCCTTGATTTGTTGATTTCGCTTCAGTTAAAGCACTTTGAAGAATATCTTCTAAGAGTTTAGGATTACCATCTATTAAATTCGGCTTATTTAATAAATAGCCTACTGATTGATCAAGATGATTTAATTTTCTTATACTATATTCATCTTTTGGAGATAATTTTGCGTGATCTTTATCCATATAAAATTTAGGAAGTCCTATTCGTTTAGCATACTCCCAAGAGTCTTCTGAGAAAGGATAATTATAAGCTTCCTGTCCCTGTTCTACAGACGCTTTTTTAATATTGTCATGATCAATCTCTTTTATCCTGTGGCCGTGTTGGATTTCCATTTTTTCCTTTTGCCAAGTCCGTTCATCCTCTTTCGCCCGTTTCTTTGCTGCCGCATTTATCCGCGCATCATCGTCTTTAAGCCACTGTTGTATAGCACCAGCACCTATTTGACCCCAACTAATCTGTACCATTTATACGTTCTCCATTTCTTCGGGCATGAGTGCTTCGGGTGCAATTGCTTCGGGCGCTTGCATGCTCATGAAGCTTTCCGGTTCGCCCTTCGGAGGCGCTCCAATTTCTTCACCAGAAAGGGTATTGAACTCGTTTAAGAATTCATCTAATTGCTCCGTTGCCCCCTCCTTCTGTACCTGTCGGAACTTATCTGGATTTTTTCTCTTCATTAATGAAGCTATATCATCTGGCGACATTTCGCCCCGCGATGTATTTTCGGGGAAATTCATTATATTGATGTCTTCTACTAATACACCATTTTTATGTGCTTCTGCAAATAACCATAACAGCAAGTGTGGGTTTACTTGCATCGCAACATCGGGAGAGAAGTGTCCCTTTGAAAATGCGCTAAATGTCATTACATGAGTAAGCGTTTCAAGGTTAACACCTGCTTCAATCTGTTTCATTATATCGTGATACAAAGGTTTATCATCCTGTATTGTATCGACAATTTTATAAAAAGCATCATACAGATTATCTATCTTAGGTACTTGAGTAGACGGATCATCCTGTAACGGTTTAGTAAGTGATTCTCCCGGTACGGGCCTATCAAACGTATCTAGTGCCATTAATTTTATGCCTTTCCTATCATCTTACTTTTATGTAACACGGCTTCTTCCTACATATTTAGTGCCGCCGCTACCTATTTTTGCTTGAGTCATTAATTTAGCGTGTAATTGTCTAAATGCATGTTCATTATCTTGAAATAAACTATTAATAATTTTACTAGAATGGTTGTTGCGTGGGAGGGGTTGGGAAGGAGTTCCTCTTGATGAACGCTCTTGCCTAATAGATGCTTGCGATAGTAAATTTGATTGCTGTCTTATTGCTGTTTCTAATGCAGTATTTTTTTGTGGTACAAATCCTTTACTTTTATCACTATCACCACCACCGCCTAGAATGTCTGCTGTTATTCCTGCCACATCTTGTCCAAAACCAAACAAATTACCTAAAATCTTTCCTACTCCACCAACAGTTTCTCCAAAATTAGTATCTCCTTCAAAAAGTTCGGGATCTATCAAGTCAAATTGAACCATTTATTTATTTCCTTATTTTATTCTTGAAATCAAGCGCGTACCAATAGCACCAATCAATTGATTAGTATTCGCATCTGACTGTATGTCTGATAATTCAACAGAACGATTAAATGCTAATGATGAAAGAGTTAGTGCTTGTTGTCTGTGTTGCTCATTCTCAAAGGACTGATTAGCCCAAATTGCTTCATCACGATACGCTTGCCACAGTTGGTTCTGCCGTGCTTCTGAAATTCCAAGAAGATTCCGCGCATTTTCCTGCTGCGCCAGATTAGCAAGTTGATTGTTATGAGTAGTTATTTGCCGTCTCCAGCTTATATTAGATTGATCAATAATATGCTGCATTTCTGCATTGAACTTGTTTCTATTCTGCTTCAAAGTAAAATTGAATTGTTGTTGTGCTGAATCTGTCTGTACATTGAATTGCTGTGTAGCAAGTTCTCGTGCTTTATTCGCCTGTTCTACTTGATTGCCCAGTGTAGCGTAGAACTGATCTACTTGATTCTGTG